>CAVGKZ010000043.1:0-66478 GCA_963630025.1 bacterium
GTTCGGATGGGCAAACCTCCCATGTAAGCATAAGGGGAACTTTCCCAGATCTTCACTATATCTTCATAGGTAAGAGGAAATTTGGCTTTATTGATTGTATCTAATAACCAAATGTATCTGAGGTATGTTTTGCTTATCATGATTTATGAATTTTACGCAAATGTATAAAAATAACGGTAGAAGCATAGAAAAAATGCACAGATTCTGCGGAATTGTTGCAGAGAGAGTAGCAGAACACGTTTATTTTAGAATTTCTTATCGTATATATATATAGAAGCATCTAAAACAAAATCAATATGCCAAAAAAGAAGAATCAAAACAGCAATCAGAAACTCGCCAAGAAGAGTGCAATTGAATCATTGAGATTCCAGACACGCTATGGTCTCAAAATGATGGGAAGAGCAGATGACGACATTTTTCAGAAATTGGCCAAAACGGAGGTCAACATCATCGCTGAGCTAGACCTTACACACGACATGCTAGACCTGAAGAGCCTCGTAGATGGTGTCAAGAGAGATTTACAAGCAACTCCTGCACCGGCTAAAGGTGACTTCTGCACCAGTATAACTGCTATCGCACTTGGTATAGCTAGCATCCCTGTGCTCGACAAAATGCAGATTCCCGAAAGTTGGCATGACCTTATCAACAAGAAGACCCTTACCATCTACTACCCCGAGGAGTATCGAAACACTGTTGTCTGCTGGGCAAAGGCTAACGGATTCACGACCTCTACATACCTTGGTCGCCCTATTGTAAAGTTCAACCAGATTTATGTAATCATAGAAAGGACACGCACGTGAACCATCCACAAAAAACCTTCTCTTCCCTTTTTTTGACGCTGAAAAGGAGAAGAGAAGGATGTCGGGAATGTGACTTCAGACAGGCTGAAACCACCGTTGTTTGGCGGTAATCCGCCGTTGTCACTTGATGATTAATCCTCCGTTGTGGAGCATTGTCACCTTGATTTTGCCGTTTTTGTCCACCTTTGCATTCTTCAGAACCGTGGTCGGCCAGAGGCTGTCCTTGGTGGCTTTGTCGTTATAGACTGAAACTGTGCGTCCGGCGAACATCGGGAGGTTGAGTTCAAGCTTCAGATCCTTGCCCGTAGCGTTGAGTCCTGCCACATACCAGTCGTTGCCGTGGCGACGGGCTATGACGATGTAGCGGCCGGGATAGCCGTCGATGAAGCGCGTCTCGTCCCACGTTGAAGGCACCGACTTGAGGAAGTCGAGTTCCACCTGCGGCAGCTCGGTGAGGTTGTTGGGCTGTATGGCTATGCACTGCACGCTGCTCTGGTTGACAATGGCCGCTGCCATCTCAAACACGTCGGACGTGTAGCGGCGGTGGCGGCTCTTGTTGTCCTTCGACATATACTTGTTCATGATTGTGCCGCCCCAGTCCATCGACGCCACAGTATTGCGGCAGAAGGGGTGCATGGTCAGCTCAAACGACTCGCGCTGGGCGTGGTGGTCGCTGAACATGGTGTTCTCCGACGCCAGCACGGCCTCGGAAGCCACAAAGTTGGGGTACATGCGCTCCCAGCCGCGCGGCAGTGTGCATCCGTGGAATATCACCTGTATGCCGTAGTCGTTGGCATCGCTCAGTATGTCCTCGTAGAGCTGCATGGTATGCTGCTTGTCGCCACCGAAGAAATCGACCTTTATGCCCTTCACGCCGATGCTCTTCATCCACGCCATCTCCTTTTTGCGCGCCACAGAAGTGTTCATGCAGTTCTTCGGGCCTTGCGGTGCGTCGTTCTCAAAGCCGTTGCTGTTGTACCACAGCATCAGGCTCACGCCCTTGCTCTGTGCATAGCGGCTAAGTTCTTCGATGCGCTTGCGGCCTATCTGCTTGTCCCACAGACCGTCAACGAGGCAATATTCATAGCCCATCTCGGCTGCCGTGTCGATAAACTTCACCTGGTCGGCATAGTTCACCGAGTTGTCTTGCCAGATGAGCCAGCTCCACGTGTAGCGTCCCGGCTTGTACTGCTGCGACGGTTCGTACTGCGGCTCCACCACGTCGTAGGCCACGGTGGTCTCCACGATGGGTTTCAGTGTGGAGCCAACGGTTATCGTGCGCCACGGAGTAGCGCCCGGCAGAGTGAGGGCTGGCTCGGAAGAACCCCATCCGTTGGCCTCTCCCCTCATGGGAAACGCCACTTGGTAGCCCTTCTGGGCGTCGTAGTCTTTCAGTCGGCATCCGGCATAGCCGCCGTTGGTGCCCGTTTCGCTCACGAGCACCCAACCGTCCGTGCCCACGCGGAACAGGCACGGGAAGGTGTAACCCTTGCCATACTTCGACTTGGCGGTCATCGGAGCGTCAGGAACATACTCCTCTTCGTAGCTCGGCTTGGTGCGTTTCCATCCGCCCATGGCGTTCGACTGCGGACAAATGAACGTTGTGGTCTGCGAAGGGAGGCGGAACGACGTGGCCTCTTCGGTCACTATCATGCACGAAGTTTCGCCTTTCTGCGGAAAGACATAGCGGAAAGCCACGTCGCGGTCGCTCACGCGGAACACGACGGTCATGGGCTGGTGCTTCGCGTTTTCGCAGTCCACACTGAGTTCGTTGGCCACATAGTGCACCGACGATGCTTTCGTGCCGCGCATGGAGTAGGTCTCGTCGATGGTCTTCGCGGCCGATTTGCTCACGCTGAGACCTGTGGAAAAGTCGCCTATGTTGGCTTTCAGTCCGAGCGCGGAACTCTCCACCATCTGCTTTCCGGCATATTTCACGTTGTAAACCATGCGCCCGTCGGCGTTGTCCACCGCCACAACCAGTTGTCCGTCGGGCGATTTCACAGTCAACTCGTCGGCGAAAGCCGTCAGCGACACTGCCAGCGACATCACCATTGTTGATACAAAATGCTTCATCTGAATGATATTATTGGTAATAAGTTGATATAAGACAAGGTAAAGATTGAAAGTTTTTCGGTTTTTGCTTCCGTTGTTGCCCATATACTCAGAGCGTTGTCCTGGGCTAAGAGCAGTTGCTCTTTTATGGCGCAAACGTTGCTGTATAGTCACTGCAAATATACGTATAAATATTGGAATTGCGGCCAATTCCAGACTTGGGGTTGCGTGCCAAGCCCTGAAAAAGGTCATTCTGTTAAGGGTGGCAAGACTAACTTACTATCCTCAGCACAGTTGGAAGGCTTAGTAGGTGCTGCGTCCGCGCTTTAAGTTCCTAAAAGGACGTGACTCCGAGGCAACCCACCTGTGTCTTTCCGGTAAAATTCTTTTCCGCGTCCCTAATGACAAACGCATCAATCATGGCGAAAGATTGCATACATTTTCGCCAAAGATTGCGTATATCTTTGTCGAAAATCATATTGGTTTTTGGCCGAAGTCATGTCGGTTTTTGGAACGACTGGTTGTCAGCAGGTTGCAAGGCCAATTGTTTCGTTGTGAAAAACAATGAGAGTGGGATGTATTGTAAGATTATTTTAAGGCGCAAGAAGAACGGCTTATGATGAATGAAGCGTGCGCTTATGCAATATTTTCCGAGCAAAGCCGTTGTTCTTTCAGAGTAGACAAAACCGCAGCTACGCACTCTTAAGGGTGGTTCTATAAATTACCACCGTAATTTTGCTTGATGTTGGGTGATTTACGTTTTGTCATCTTGCGGTCTCTTTTCGACCCAATCTGTCTGTTCGTTCAGTCGTATAGCTCGCTATACTCTTTCACTCACAAACAGATTGACTTCGAAAATAGACTCGCAATCTGTCAAAGCTAATTTATAGAACCACCCTTAACATACAGGATTTGTTGCCGCTAAAACCAAAGTGTATTTTTAACACTATTTAAGGGCTGTACTTTGCATCATTTGTGTTTTCTTTCGTATTTTTGCATTGCGGACAAAAAAGAAAGGGCGCGTGGCAAATATGAAAGTTACCCGCAAGCGGTGACGCTTTTGTCCAAAAGATATACTCTATATATAAGTTCGCGTACATTAAACTATTAACTATTCACCACACGGGGTTTCGTGCTGACCGCACGGATTGTGACGCCCCGGACTAAAAACCGACCGACGACTACCGACACTTCTGGGTGATGCTCCATTCGGCAGCAACAATTTGGGGGTGCGTATGTGCAGATATCATCAAGATACTCTACTAACTTAACATTAATTTAATAACAACATTTATGAGAATTTCAGAACTACTCGTTTCAGGCGCGTTGCTATTCGGATGTAGCAGCGTCCATGCGGCTGTGGTTGACGGTGTGAGGCAGAAGCCTGTGCCCCAAGCGACCGAATTCCAGTATGGAGAAGTTTATTATCTCTACAACACCGGTGCCAAAGGGTTCTGGTGCGGTGCAAATGATTACGGTACTCGTGCCTCTGTCGCTGATGAAGGATGGAAGGTGAAGCTTGACCGGTTTGTCACCAGTGAGGGGTACAATGCGGTCATCCTTAGAGACTCTGTTGAAACTGGCAGCTTTAAGGGCTGGCGGAAAGGCTGGTTCACAACAGCGATAGATGCGACAAGCGGATCCAGTTATTTGGATGGCGGCGTCTACACCGACTTCAACAATCAGACTGACACGCTGTGGAATATCGTTCAGATGGATGATGCCGTCATTCGCCTTAGAGCAAGCTATGATAACCCCAACTATGTGTTAGACAGCGTTAAGGCTAAAGTTGGTGAGCATCCGGCTTACGTGGGAGTTGACAAGACTTTGGACAACGGAACCAACACCCGTCTGTGGGCGTTCCTTGATGCGGAGAATCCCTCCCACTGCACTGAATGGAATCCCGTTACACCGGCAGACTACAAAGTCTATATCGAAGCCCTCGCTGTGTATAATGTAGCGCAGGAACTGTATGCCCTACTAACCGAGGCTAAGGCCAAGAACGTTGACGTTTCAGAATGGACAAAAGTCTATGAGAACGAGGCATCTACAATCGAGGAACTGAAAGCAGCCATTGCAGCGGTGAAGACTGCCATACAGAAGGCTGACGAGACTAATGTGGATGTCAACTCTCCTATCGACAAGACAAACCTCATCACCAATCCCGACTACGCCAGCGCAGCCAACACAGGATGGTCTGGCACAGCTCCCGCATTCGGCTATGGCGCAGCCGAGTTCTACAACAAGAACTACAACGCATATCAGAAGATTGGCGAAGCATCCAACGGTGTGTATGCCCTCAGCCTGAACGCATTCTACCGCGCAGGTTCCGCAGTGGCATCTTATGAAAACTACACCAATGGCGACGCCAACAAGCTTGCCCAGCTCTATGCCGTTGCCGGTGAGGACACTTTGACCACTTCTATCATGAACATCTTCAAGGATGCCCGTGACAGCAAGCTCGGCACAGGAACTGAACTCAACGAGAAGGGACAGAACTCTGAGGAAGGCACTGCTTTCGTGCCCAACAACATGCAGGCCGCTTCGGCTTACTTCGAGGATGGCCGCTACGGCAACAACATCGTGTTCTTCGGCGTTGACGACAACCAGTTCACCATTGGTTTGTCCAAGTCTTCTACACTCAACAGCGACTGGACCCTCTTCGACAACTGGAAGCTGACATATTACGGCAACTCAGCCGCCGCATTCCAGAAGTGGCAGGAGCAGGTGGTGGCCGACGCTTTCGATGCCACTACCATTCCTGATGGCACAGTGATGACCAAGGGCGCTGTTGATGCTTACAATGCAGCGAAGAACGGCCTGTCCACACCGAGCACAAAGGCTGAGGTGATGGCCAACATCAAGGTTCTGAACGACGCTACAGCCGCCATCAAGGCAAACATCGCTGCATGGGAGGCTTACAAAGCCGCTGTGGTTGCTGCACAGGCAACAATAGACGACGATGATGTTGCCGAGGGCGAACTTAAGACCCTTCTTGACGATTTGGTATATGAGTCAGATGATGACTTTGAAGATCTGACACTGACCACCGAAGAGGTGATTGCAAAGACTGAAAAGCTGGTTGCCGCCAACGACAACTGCATCAAGAACAGCATCAAGGCTGGTGTCGACGTTACCGACAAGTTCCTCGTGAACGCACGCTATGAGGATGGCGCAACAGGATGGAACGGCAGTCCTACCGTGAACGGACCGAAAGACAACAAGTGTGCAGAGAAGTACAACACCGCATTCGACGTTTACCAGGAAGTGAAGGACGCTCCAGTGGGCGTTTACTCAATCTCGCTCCAGGGCTTCTATCGTCCGGGCGACAACGCTGTAGCTTGGCCTATATACAAGGCTAACGACTTTAAGTGGGAGAAGTCAACCTCAATCTGCGTATATGTGAACAACAACAGCAACCCGCTGAAGAACATCTACGACGAAATGATAAAGAAGGGTGAACTCTTCCAGACTACAGACCTTGTAGGTCCTGCTCCGTTTGAGGCAGAAAAGGATGACGTAACTCAAGACTCTGTATGGTTTGTCAACGACATGACCAATGCCGGTATCGCATTCTCCAACGGAATGTACACCAGCACTGCCTTTGGTCTCGTGGCCAAGGCCGGCGATGCACTCCGCATCGGTATCAAGGGTGAGCTTGACAACACCAACCAGTGGATTTGCTGGGACAACTTCAAGATGGTTTACCAGGGCTTTAAGGCTGACATCATCCAGCCTGAGCTGGAAAAGGCCATCACAAGCGCACAGGCATTCGTCAATGGAAGCGCACCTGTAAGCTCTATGAGCAAGACCGCATTCGAAAAGCTGACAACTGCCCTTTCAGAAGGCAACGAATCTGTTGCCGGCACTGACGGCAAGGCAATGTTCACCGCACTCTCTGACCTCTATGAAGCCATCGAGGCTGCCAACGCATCCATCAAGGCTTGCGCTGAACTGGTTTCGCTTGCTGAAAGCATGAACAACCTTGCAATGTCCAGTGACTGTCAGGCTTCTTCGACAGACATAAACAAGGCTATCGCACTCTATACAGAAGTGATAGAAGGTGTAGAGGGAACAAGTCTGACCGACGAGCAGATTGCTGACTATACCACTAAGATCAATGAGATGTTGGTAACTCTCAAGATACCTGCAGGAGAGGCTACAGACGCTAATCCTCAGGATCTCACCTCACTCATCGCTACTCCTGGCTTTGAGGATGCTGAAGGCAACAACTCTACAGCCGGATGGACTGGCGCAACAGGCAGCTTCGGTAACGACGACACCCAGAAAGCCGCCCTGCTCTATGAGTACTACGAGAAGACTGGCGTTGACATGTATCAGGACATCGTTGGTCTGCCCAACGGAACCTATCAGGTATCGGCCAGCGCATTCTGCCGCATGGGTGGCTCAGCTGCTGACGCTGAGGCTTACACAGCCAACCCCGACACTCTGAGCAACGCTCTGCTCTATGCAGTTTCTGCTGACAATGTTATGAACGCTGTGGGCATCATGCCTATCTCTGCAGGCGCTTTGGAAGAGTCAATCGGCTCGGGTTCTGAGTCTGACGTAACCATCAACGGTACTGCAATGAAGGTGCCCAACGACATGGTTTCTGCCAATGCTTACTTCCAGATTGGCCAGTATGTCAACACCGTTACCGTGAAGGTGACCGAGAAGACACTGCGCATAGGTCTCCGCAAGGACACCAAGGTCGGCTCTGACTGGCTCATCATCGACAACTTCAAGCTGATATACTTCGGCGAGAACAGCGACAAGAAGCCGAGTGGCGACACGACAGGTATCGACACCGTTGACGGCAACACCGCCAAGGTTGCCAAGGTTGAATACTACGGTGTGAACGGCGTGCGCAACGCAACACTCGTGAAGGGCATCAACATCATGAAGACCACTATGGCCGACGGCAAGGTGGTTGTCAACAAAGTCGTGGTGAAGTAAACCTCCTAAAGGGCTTCCGGCCGAAACCGGCGCAACACGCATGGTTTCAGCGGGAAGCCTAACCCTCAGGAACGGAGATGGGGCTGACAAGACCCCATCTCCGGTTCCTTGATTATTAACAAACGCTCTTACCTTATTATCAACAAACATTACGACATATGAAAACCACAAGAAGAGCTATCTGCTTGTCTTGCCTTTTTGCAACGACTCTGGCTGTGCAGGCCCAGGTGGTGATGAACATCGACGCCACACAGCGCGGTCCGCTGATAGGCAACCACCATTACGGACTCTTTTTCGAGGAGATAAACCACGCCGGTGAAGGTGGACTATATGCCGAACTGGTTAAGAACCGCAACTTCGCTGAAGGGCTTGACGGCTGGACTGCCTATGGCAATGCGGAACTGTCGTTGATAACAAGCAAACTCTTGAATACTGTACAGAAGAATGCCCTTGACATCAACACCGAAGGAGCGACATCTTTAAGCATGAAGGGTGTTGCCAACGCCGGTTTCTGGGGCATGAATGTCGTGAAAGACTCTACATACCAACTGTCATTCTACGCAAAAGGAAACGCCTCGTATAAAGACAAGGTGGTTGCCAGACTGCTGAGCAACGACGGAAAGACCGTTATCGGCGAAGCCAAAGTAGAAGGAACAATCACACCAAACGCATGGAACAAGCTGACCGCCACCATCAAGGCTACCGGCAGCGACAAGAAAGGACAGCTATTGCTGCTTACGGGCATCAGTGGCCATCTTTATGTGGATGTTGTGTCTCTGTTCCCTTACACTTGGAAGAACAGAAAGAACGGACTGCGCCCCGACTTGGCACAGCTTCTCGCTGACACGAAACCCTCGTTTCTCCGTTTCCCCGGCGGATGCTATGTGGAAGGCTCCGGCTCATACGACAATACATTCCAGTGGAAGAAGACTATCGGCCCGATTGAGGAGCGTCCGGGACACACGAACAGCAACTGGGGCTACTGGTCGAGCGACGGACTGGGCTTTGACGAATATCTCCAGATGTGCGAAGACCTTGGCGCGGCACCGCTTTTCGTGGTGAACGTGGGCTTGGGTCACGGCTATACCTTCACTCTTGAAGAAACCAAAACCTTGGTGCAGGATGCCCTCGACGCTATAGAGTATGCCAACGGCGACGCATCGACCGTATGGGGAGCCAAGCGCGTGGCCAACGGACATCCCGAACCGTACAACCTGAAGTTCATCGAAATAGGCAACGAGAACTATCAGGCCGACGCAAACGCGCAGAGCAAGGACTACGCCGAGCGCTACTACATGTTCTACAAAGCCATCAAGGAGAAGTATCCCGACATCATTACAATAGGCAATGTGGAAGCCTGGGGCACTGACAACCCCTCGTGGCGCAACGACTATCCTGTGGAAATCGTTGATGAGCACTACTACAGAAGCTATGCGTGGATGCGTTCCAACTACAACAAGTATGACAACTACCCACGCGGCATAAAAGTCTACAACGGTGAGTATGCCGCCAACTCTGCCGACACATACGGCAAGTACGGCAACATGAACAGTGCCTTGGGCGAAGCCGTCTATATGATGGGTATGGAGCGCAACAGCGACGTGTGCGTAATGGCATCGTTCGCTCCAATCTTCACCCATGAGTCGAACCCGCTGTGGGCTTACGACATGATACACTTCAACTCGTCGGACAACTTCGTCACTCCGTCATATTATGTGCAGCAGATGATGAGCCAGAACCTCGGCAAGCAGAACCTGCTGTGGACGGAAAGCGGCAACAAGGTGACGGCTTCGGCCAACGTGCAGGTGGGACTCGGCACATGGCAGACGCAGGTGGTCTATGACGATGTTGAAATCACCGACCTCCAGGGCAACACCATAGCCAAGGAAGACTTCGCCGACGGACTCGGACTGCTTACTCCCGTGAACGGAACATGGGCAGCGAGCGACGGTGAAGCCGTGCAATCGGCCACAGGCGACAACTGCACTGCCTACATCAACACAGCCATCGCCGGAGGACAGTATATATATAAGGTACGCGCCAAGAAGACCGGGGGCAACGAGGGTTTCCTTATCATGTTCAACAGAACAGGAGCCAAGGACTACACTTGGTGGAACCTCGGCGGTTGGGGCAACACCAAGCACGGCGTGGAAAACTGCGTGGGCGGTGGCAAGACAACGCTGGCCACGGCTTCCGGCTCCATAGAGCTTAACCGCTGGTATGACATTGAGATAAAGGTGGACGGTGCGCAGGTGACGTGCTCGCTCGACGGTACGCAGATTCACCAGTTCTCGCTTCCCACCGAGCGTGCTCTTTACCAGAGCGTGCAGATTGACGAACAGACGGGCGAACTGATACTGAAGGTGGCCAATCCCAACGCGTCGGCACAGCAGTTGAACCTGAACGTCAAGGGCATGACTCTCGGTGACGCGAAGTTGACCCGTCTGTCATCTCCTGAAGGAACCGACGAAAACACCATGGACGCTCCCGACAACGTGAAGCCCGTGGAAGAGACTGTGGCGGCCGACCAACTGAGCAACATTACCGTCCCGGCATACTCGCTGAACATCTACCGCATAAAGGCCAGCGACATTGCCGCCGACCAGACCGTGGCATATAAGGCATATGAGGAAGAAGACGCCGACAAGTACGGCTACCTGTATGCCCACATGCACACCACGAAGGAGATAACCTGCTTCGCCTTGAGCAAGAACGGCAACTACTGGCGCGACCTCTTTGACAGTGGCGATGCGTTCAGCACGGCGAAATACACTACGACCGGCGGTATGCGCGACGCTTACGTGTGCCGAAGCCAGAAAGGCAACTTCCTGTTGGCGGGAACCGACATGACCTCACGTCTGGGCTGGACAAGCAACCACCGCATGACATTCATGCGCTCAAGCGATCTCGTGCATTGGGACAAGATGGTAAGCATTGACCTAGAGTCGGAGGAAAACCTCAAGGCGCTGGGGCTGAGCAGTGCCGACGACATGACAGCGGCTTGGGCACCGCAGATTATTTTTGACCCAGTCACACAGAAATACGTGGCCTATTACAGCGTGGGCTTCCCTGACCGCCACCGCATCTACTACTCATTGTTTGACGAAGACCTGACCGGATGGACAGAACCCCGCTTGTTCTTCGACCCCGGATTTGACGTTATCGATGCCGACATCGTGTGGAATGATGTTGACCAGCGCTATCAAATGGTGTTCAAACGCGAGGGCGACCGCGCCTTGAGCATGGCCACGGCCACGAGCCTTGTGCCTGCGGGCAGCCAGACCACAGGCAGTTGCCAGTGGACATTGGTGGACGGCTTCGGAGTGGACGAGAGCGGCCAGAGTATTGAGGCTCCGAGCCAGTTTCGCTATATCGGCCGCAAGGCATGGAAATTGGGCTACCAGAAGTATAGTGGTGGCTACAACTACAGGCTGATGGACCTGGACGAACACGGACAGAACCCGTCGAACCGCACGGACATGGTGGGCAATGTGAGTCCGCAGCACGGTTCTTTCGTCAAGCTCACCGAGCGCGAATACAATTACCTGGAGACCTGGGAACAGGTGGTGAACAAGTTGGAACAGGTGAAGACGATGTACAATGTGACATCCGACAAACTGTATAAGGAGGCTATGGACAAGGCCGAGAGTGCCATAAGTACAGACGGCGGAAGCTTTGAGGCAAACGAAAAGGCCATGGCCGAGGCTCTGCAAGCCATAGAAAACGCACTGGCCAACGGCACTGACTATCGCACCTTTCTCTTGGAACAAGTCAAGGCTGGCAAAGCGGTTGACCTGACGCCGCTGATTGTAAACGCCGACTTCTCAAACGGCGAAACCGGATGGGCGCAAACTCCCGGCAATTTCACCAACGCCAACGGCTATGTGGCCGAATACTGGAATACCAATTTTGATTTCTACCAAACAGTCAGCTCGCTTCCCAAAGGCGAATATGAACTGGGAGTGCAGTCGTTTTTCCGCATGAGCGATATTAATACGGCAATGTCGGCACACAACGCTGGAACGGAAAAACTGAACGCTATCCTGTATGCCAATGAAAACGAGAAGCCGGTGATGAGTCTGTATGACGATACCATAACACAATACGCACAGAGTCCATACAGTTATCCCGACAATGTGACGGCAGCCAACGCTGCATTCAACAATTACGGACTGTATGCCAACTCACTGCGCTTCGTGCTGGACAAAGAGGCCGACCTCAAGTTCGGCATACGCAAGACGGAATGGAACTATAGCGACTGGTGTTGCTTCGACAACTTCACGTTGCGTTTCCTTGGATCTTCGTCGTCGGTTGCATCTGTGAAGACCAACCAGAAAAAAGACGGCAAATGGTATAACCTGCAAGGGCAGGAAGTGAAAGAGAACCACGCCAAGAGAGGCATTTACCTGCACGGCGGGCAAAAGGTGGTGCGCTGAAACGGAAGGAATGGAGAGAGAAGCTGCCGGACAAGATGATTTTGCAGCTCGGACGAACCGCTCCTTGCATATAACCTAAAACTGAATAACGAGAAACTAACAATTAACAACTAATAACATGAATTCTGAAACGGTAAGACATTGGGGAGTAAAGCCTCTGCTTGCTGCAGCACTAATGGCGGGGACTGCGGCCATTCTACAGTCTTGTAAGGACGATATCCTTACTGGACAGCCGGGATGGCTTGGCAACTCTATCTATGAAAGGTTGCAAGAGGAAGGCGGCTACAACTACACGCTCAAGTTGATAGACGACTTGGGCTACCATGACGTGATTTCGAAGACTGGTTCGAAGACCTTGTTTGTGGCAGACGATGCTGCGTATGAAAACTGGTTTACGACAAACGCATGGGGAGTGAAGAACTATGACGGTTTGTCAACAGCCCAGAAAAAGCTGTTGCTCAACGGATCAATGGTAAATAACGCATATCTTATCGAACTGCTTTCCAACGTGAGCGGCAATCCGCCCGAGACAGGCAAGTGCATGAGGCGCGAGACCGCCAGTTCGTATCTTGACTCCGTTTATGTAATCAAACCGGAGGATATGCCCAACACAACCTATTGGAGCAAGTACAAAAATGCCGACCGTTCATTGGTGTTGTTGAAAGACAATACATCGCAGCCGATGATACACCTATTGCCGGCCTACATGAAACTGAACAAGATTACCGACAACGACGTGAAAATCCTCACCAACGGAGAGGCACAATCCGCAGCTGAGGCATATATCAACGGCAAGAAAGTGATTGAGCGCGACATCACTTGCAAGAACGGTTATCTGCACAAGGTTGAGGGAGTGGTGGAACCAATCACTAACATGGCCGACCTGATACGCCAGAAGGCTGAGACCAAAACTTGGTCGACGCTGCTTGACCGTTTCAGCGCACCTTACTATGACGATGCCGCAACGAAGGAATATAACCGTATTTACGACAAAAACGATTCCGTGTATGTGCTTCGCTACTTCAGCGACTGGGCCAAAGGGGGAAAGCTGACAGGCGACCCCGACGGCAAGGCCGTTAAGGCGACTCTCGCCTTTGACCCGGGTTGGAACCAGTATATGTACAGCAACACCATGGGCTATGACCTGCACTATGATGCCGCCGCCATGATTGTTCCGAACGAGGAAGTTCTGGCTAAGTGGTGGGATGCCTCTGCTCTGAAGCGTCACTACGGCGTTTGGGACAGCGTGCCAGACCTTGTGCTCTCCAAATTGCTGCGCAACAACATGATTGACAACTTCTCCGAGAAGGTGCCGTCAAAGTTCGAAAATATTCTCAACGATGCGAAAGTCAAGATGGGCATAACCCCCGAGAACATCCAGAAGTGCTACATGGCCTGCAACGGTGTGGTCTATGTGGTTGACAAGGTGTTCGCTCCGAGCGCATATTCATCGGTGTCGTTTCCTGCCTTGATTGACCAGGACAACTTCAGCGTAATCTATGAAGCCATCGATGAGTTGGAGTTCGACCCGTATCTCGGGTCAATGGACTCCAAATACGGTTTGCTGTTGCCCACCAACAAGGCTCTGGAGCATTATATTGACCCCATCAACTACGGCGAAACCGACAAGAGTTTCATCAAATTCATGTATGACCCGGAAGAGGAAAGTGGAATCAAAATCAAGGCGGAGCGTTATAAGCTCACCTATAATTCTGACGGCACTCCCAATTTCGACGAGTCGACGAAACTGTTGTCCAAGGTTAGTGAGGATGTGATAAAGAACCGGCTGGAGGATCTGCTCAACCAGTGCATCATTGTGCTGGATGCAGATGCAAGCGACGTGGCCAATAAGGTGACATCCATTGACGGTCAGCACACCTATTACAAGACAAAGGGCGGAAGTATTATCAAGGCAGTGCAAAGTGGCGACGGCATCGCGTTCCAAGGCGGTTTGCAGATGGAACACGGCATGACCATTGAAGTGCCCCAAAGCGACATCATGACGCAGGAGAACGGTTGGGCTTATCAGACATCTTCGATGCCCTTTGGTTCGTCGCAGACAGTCTACAGTCTATTGAAGGAAAAGGACCAGTACAAAAAATTCCTGTCATTGCTTGAAGGTAGCGATCCTGACTCCACCTCTTCCAGTTTGCTCGTCAACTCGCTTAGCAAAGACAAGTACACTTGTACCAATGCGGATGGCGGCAACCTCAACATGAGAATATTCGACAACTACAACTACACTGTGTATGTTCCGGGCAACGACGCGATACAGAAGCTGATAGACGACGGCTACTTGCCAACTTGGGACGACTTTGATACATACCGCGAATTGAAAGAAAATGCGTCGGTCGGCTCTGAAGATTACAACCGCTACAATTATGCCTGCTATATAATAAAGAAGCGCATAACGGACTTCGTGCGTTACCACGTTCAGGACAACTCGGTAATAATCGGTGGCCAAGCCGTGTCAAACACTGCCTATGAGTCAATGCTCCGCAATCCTGTGACCAACCGTTACTACTCTCTTACGGTAAATTCAGACAACAGTGGACTTTCCGTCACTGACGTGAGCGGCAACACCCGTCATGTGGTAAAGACCAACGGTCTGTACAACCAGATATGCCGCGAATACTGGTTGAGCGGAAACCGCAAGCAGAAGCAATATACGCGTACCATCTATCAGGCTTCTGACGCTGTGGTACACCTTATTGACGCTCCGCTGTACTATGGTAAACTCACCAAGTGGAAGACTGAAATCGACAACTGGAAGGACGAAACCAATAAGTAACCATGATTATGAAAAAGGAAACAAAATATACCGCAAAGCTCCGCATCTTCGTATGGACTATGTTGATGCTGGTTGCGACAGTTGCTTCGGCACAGATTTCGTCAATCCGAGGTACGCTGAGCGATGACATGGGACCGCTAATGGGAGCCACGGTCTGTGAAATAGACGCCACCGGACGTATCATAGAAAGTGCAATAACCGACTTTGACGGAAACTTCACCATGAAAGTCCGCAACGTCAAGGACAAGCTGCGCTTCAGCTATGTAGGTCTGAAGAGCAAGACCATGCCCATCACCAAAACCGTTTATAACGTAAAACTGGAGTCAGCCACAGTCATCAAGGAGGTGGTCGTGAAGTCCAAGCGCCGTATGCAGGGCAACAACCTGCCTATACCGCAAAGGGAAGTGTCGTATGCCACTCAGACCATTTCCATGAAAGAGTTTGAGGGACTCGGCATCACTTCTGTGGACGAAGCCCTTCAGGGACGTATTGCCGGTCTTGACATTCTTTCCAATTCGGGTGACCTCGGTGCCGGTTCTACCATGCGTCTGCGTGGTTCTGCGTCACTCTCCACTCTTACCGACTCCAATCCTCTGATTGTGGTCGACGGAAACATCAGAAGCGTTGACCTTTCCAACTTCGATATGGCAGGTGCCAACAACGAGAAGTTCGCCGAACTGCTCAACATCAACCCTGAGGACATTGCCAGCATCACCGTGCTGAAGGATGCCGCCGCTTCGGCCATCTATGGTAGCCAGGGAGGTAACGGTGTAATCGAGTTGACCACCAAGCGTGGTGCAAAGGGACCTGCAAAGGTGACCTATTCATTGAAACTCACAGGCAAATACCAGCCCAAGGGCTATGACCTGTTGAGCGGTGACGACTATACCATGCTGCTCAAGGAATCGTACTTCAACCCACAGCAGAGCGATGCTGCCAGCAACATCCGCGAGTTGAACTACGACAAGACATTCTCTGAATACGAACAGTATAACAACAACACCGACTGGCGTGATGCCGTGACCCAGTTGGGTCTGCTCCAGAACCACTACGTGTCGGTGTCTGGTGGTGGCGAGAAGGCCTCGTTCCGCATCGGAGGTGGTTTCGACCATGAGACCGGCTCCATAATCAAGCAGAAGATGCAGCGCTTCTCTACACGTGTAGCCCTCGACTACAACATCAGCCAGCGTATACGCGTGTCGACAAACTTCTCGTTGACCTACACGAAGAACGACTTCAACAGTGACGGACTCCTTAGTCTTGCCATGAAGAAGATGCCAAACATGAGCATATACGAGCAGGATCCTAATACGGGAGCAGACACCGACCGTTACTATCAGATGCTGCAGAGTGCGTCAAGCGTGTTTGACAATAACCAAAAGAACTATGTCAACCCTGTGGCAAGTGCAAACTTGGCGAAGAACCAGCGCCGAACCTATGACTTGTCTCCGGAGTTGATTATAAAGTATCAACTGCTGGGCATGGACGAAGACCACTGGCAGCTGAACTGGCAGGGAAGCATGTATATGAACGTGTTCAACCAGTATGACGACAAATTCTATCCTTCGGAGCTCAAGACCGTTTCATGGACTCAGGGTGTCAACACCTCCTCGTCTGGAAGCAGCAAGAGTGTGTCGTTCAACACCAAGCAGACCTTGACCTTGATACCCGCCTTCAAGAACAAAGACCACTCGGCCATGATGATGGGACGTTTCGAACTGACCTCTGGTTCGAGCAACGGTTCTTCCACCAGCGGCAAGGGGCTTGCGTCTGGCGGTATCGAGACACCTGATGCCGGTGGCTTGATAACCGGACTTAGCTCTTGGTATTCGGAGTGGCGCTCAATGTATTTCACCTATTCTGCCCACTATGCCTACAAGGGCCGTTACGTGTTCGACTTCACCTTGCGTGCCGACGGTACCACAAAGTTCGGTCCGAGCAAACGTTGGGGCTATTTCCCCGCAGTGTCGGCCAAGTGGATTGTCAGCGACGAGCCGTTCATGAAGCCCACCAAGAAGTGGTTGTCTATGTTGGCTCTGCGCCCCAGCTGGGGTAAGACCGGCCGTCAGCCCAACCAGGACTTCCTTTATGTGAGCACATACGTGTCGGGCAACAAGTATCTTGACATGACCGCCATGCGTCCTGAGAAGATTCGTCTGACCGACTTGCGTTGGGAGGTGAACAGCAGTTACAACCTCGGTATCGACCTCGGCTTGTTTGACGACCGCCTGAACCTGTCGTTAGAAGTCTATACCCAGAAGACCTCCGACATCCTTAACGGTGGCTACCGTATCCCGTCAAGCACGGGTTACACAACGCTGGCCTACCGCAATGGCGGAGCTTTGAGAAACACAGGTTGGGAGTTCCATATAAACACCAATAAACTCATCAAGGCCGGTAAGTTCACCATGGATGTCAATGCCACCTTCAGCAACAACCGCAACGAAATACTTGAGATGGACAGCTACGTGCTTGAGTCACTCAACTCCGTATATAAATATGGTAACCGCGAGTGGTTGCAGCGTGTGCAGATTGGCAATCCGTTCGGCGCCATCTACGGCTTCCGCTACAAGGGCGTTTACCAGTACAACTACGACACCTTTGCCAATATGAGCGCAGAGGAGCGCAAGCAGTTCATCGCCGACGGCAAGACTGCCCCCGTGGCCATGAATGCCAACGGCGAGGTTGTCACCGATGCCGACGGCAATCCTGTCAGGATGATGTACAACTACAGCAACGACACTTCTGGCAAGAACTACAAGTTCAACGGTGGTGATGCCATCTATGAGGATGTCAATCACGACGGTAACATCGACGCTCTCGACATAGTTTACCTTGGAAGCTCGCTGCCAAAGTTGAACGGTGGTTTCGGCTTCACTTTCAACTACGGCGCATGGCGTCTCACCACGCAGTTCACCTACCGTATAGGCAACAAGATTCTCAACCTTGCGCGTCTTGATGCCGAAGCCATGATAAGCAACGACAACCAGAGCCAGGCCGTCAACTACCGTTGGCGCAAGGAGGGCGACGTCACCACGATACCCCGTGCCATGTATGGCTCTACCTCTAACTACAACACACTTGTCAGCGACCGTTTTGTGGAGAAGGGCGACTATCTGCGCATGAACTATGCACAGCTGTCATATGCCATATCCAAGAAGCACCTGAAGTGGATAGGCTTGAACCGCATCAGTATCTATTGCAGTGTGAACAACCCGTTCGTTATCACCAAGTATTCGGGTGTTGACCCCGATATCGTGAACAGCGGCTATGCACCGGCCATGGATACCTCTCAGACACCGCGTACCCGTTCGTATACATTGGGCTTGACGGTAGATTTCTAAATGCCAACCATTCTTGAAAACTCTAAAGAAATGAAGAAAAGATATTATAATATAGCTTGTGCGCTTGCCGCACTTGTCGGTTTCTCTTCATGCTCCGATTTCCTCGAAGTGGAGCCGCGCGACAAGATAATCCTGGACAAGTTCTGGAACGAGCGCGCTGACGTGGAGTCTGTTGTGGCCAGCTGCTACAGCTCGCTCCAGTCGACGGCCTGCATCAAACGCATGATTGTTTGGGGCGAGGCCCGCAGTGAGACCATGGATGCCGGAGACGACATGGACAAGGACGTGAACCTTGAAAATATCTTCAAGGCCAACATCACTTCCACCAATCCCTACACATCGTGGGTTGACTTCTATTACGTCATAAATACCTGCAACACCATCATCAGGTATGCGCCCGGCGTTGCTGCCAAGGATCCCGGCTACACCGAGAGCGAGTTGAAGGCAACCATAGCCGAAGTGTCCGCTCTGCGCGACCTGTGCTATTTCTACCTTATACGCACTTTCCGCGATGTTCCTTACACCACGGAGCCGTATCTTGACGACAACCAGAAAATGGATTTGGCGGCAACTCCGTTCAACCAAGTACTTGACACGTTGATTGCCGACTTGGAGAGTGTCAAGGGCGATGCTGTCCATTACTATCCTACCACCAAGACCAACTACCAGACCGGTCGTATCACGAGCACGGCCATCAACGCCATGCTTTGCGAGATGTATCTGTGGAAGCAGGACTATCAGAAGTGCATCGACTATGCCGACAATGTCATTGACGACATGAAGCAGCAGAACGAGAAGAACAGACAGGAGTCTGGCTTCAATGCTGCGGCAGTTGATCAGGAGATGGAGGGCTATCCATTGCTGTCGTCAAGGTATTCCAACTCGCAGAGCACCTATGGATATAACTATGGCCAGATTTTCGGCACAGGAAACAGTTCCGAGGCAATCTTCGAGCTTACCTTCGACAAGCAGAACGAGGCCATGCTGGCCAATGGAGCCATTGGCGACTTCTATGGCAACTCTAAGAAACTGATTGGCTTCATTTCGCCGGCCTCTTATGTAGGCAATGACGTTTCGCAGAAACAGTTCAATGTGTTTGCCAACAGACTTGATGCTCGCAGCTACGGTTCTATGTTCAGCTTGGGATCGACAAACAGCATTGCGAAATATGCCTGGAAGCAAAACACGATTAGCGTTGAAGGTAGTAGTGCCGCTTCGGCAACAGTGAACCCTTCCTTTACAGGAATGTATGCAGAGGGACAGGTTCGCGCCAACTGGATCGTGTATCGGTTGACAGACATCATGCTGCTCAAGGCAGAGGCTCTCACGCAGCTTATGTCGGACAATTCCAGTGAAAGCATATCCGATGCAGACAAAGCCTATCGCGACCGTGCGTTCCGCCTTGTCACTGTCATCAACAAGCGTTCGCTCTGCCAGTATCCCCGCAAGGACACTCTTGATCCGAAGTCTTACGCCACCAAGGCTGCCATAGAGAACTTGGTTTACGACGAGCGTCGCCGCGAACTTCTGTTCGAGGGCAAGCGTTGGTTCGACCTTGTGCGCCGCGCCCGTCGTGAGGGCAAGACCGACTACCTAAAGTCGCAGTCGTGCAACAAGTACAGCAGCAACAAGCAGCTTGTAGAGAGCAAGCTCAGCCGTATAGAGGCCATCTACTGGCCGTACAACTACGACGAGCTGAAAGTCAACAAGAGCTTGAAACAGAATCCTGCCTTTGGTTCCGGTCTGAACGAAAGCTATGAGTAGCAATGTTCGGTCTATAGGCCAAAAGCAGTATTAAAAACATCAGTCTAACAATACTTAAACAGTAGAAAACGATGAAAACATTAAGATATTTGATGCTCTCTGTCTGCTGCCTTGTTTGCGGAGTGAGTTTCGTTGGTTGCTCTGACGAACCCGACAGCGACAACTTCTACACCTTTACGGGCGAGATGATGAGCGACTATATAAACAGCCGTGCGCAGTATAAAGACTTCGCAACTGTGGTCAGGCGAGCCAACCTGATGGACCTGCTCTCTACATACGGCCACTACACTCTGTTCCTGCCGTCTGACAGTGCCTTCCAAACATTCTATAAGAAGCGTGGCATACAGTCGGTTGACGACTTGACCGATGCAGAGTGCGACACCATTGCCCGCACCCACTTGGTCAACAACATGTACACCACCATTGAGATGATTGACGGAACGCTTCATACTCCCAACATGAACCGCCGCTACATCCAGATAACCCACGAGAACGACAGCGTCGGCAACTCTGAGGTGTGGCTCAACCGTGTGGCCAAGATTTATTTCGCCACTCAGGACGACTCAGTGGAGAATGGTGTGGTGCAACCCATCAACATGGTGTTGGAAAACACCAACAGCTCTGTCGCACAGATAGTGGAGGACAATCCGGAAGTAAGCTACTTCTCGGCAGCCCTCAAGGCTACCGGACTTGTCGATTCGCTGGAATACATCAAGGACGACTCCTATGACAATGGTGCCTATTCTACATATACCTATACTTCTGACTTCTGGAAAGAGGTGGCTCGCGTGCCGGAGGAGAAGTACAAAGGTTTCACGCTTTTCGTCACCCCCAACAGTGTACTTGCCGAGAAGTACGGCATCAGCAGTGGCAAGGATAAAGATGTGCTGGAGCAGCTCTACGATTTGGCTTGCTCGCTCTACGACCCGTCTTATCCCGACGATGTCAATCAGGCATACCATGCGTTCAATGCTACATTGCCCGACGGCACCAATTCGCTGACCCACCGCAAGAACCCGCTCAACCGTTTCGTGGCCTACCACATCGTTACACGCGACGTGAAGGGTTACGACTATCTCACACCGCTCGTGCTTACCCAGAACTACTACAAGGGAGCCATCGGCATCAAGACCGACAAGATGAATCCTAACGACTGGTATGAGACGCTGATGCCACATTCCATGATCAAGTTTGAGCAGCTCACTGTCATTGGCGATGGCGGAGCCTATCTTGGCACAACCGGCGAGAAGGACGCCCGCTACGCCAACCGTCGCTATGACGACAAATACAGCATAGAGGGCGCACGCATATATCCCACCATACCCAGCCAGTATGTGCAGGATGCGCCCAACGGACGCTACTTCTATATCAGCGACATTCTGGCCTATGACAAGCAGACTCGTGAGGAAGTGCAGAACTGCCGCATCCGTATGGACTTCTCTACGGTGTTCCCTGAAATCATGACGCAGGGCATACGTCTGAACGGCGACCCGACACAGGACGACAACTCGGGCACTCCCGACTATAACGGCAAGAACGGCTTCAACTATTACTTCCCCGACGGCTACCTCGACGGTGTGACCATGCGCGGCAACTGCTACTTGGTATATCGCCGTCCGCACTGGAACTTCTGGTCATACGAAGGCGACGAGTTCAACCTCTTCGGCGACTACGACTTCACGTTCCGTCTGCCGCCGGTGCCAAGCAAGGGAACCTACCAGTTCCGTCTCGGTTTCTGCGCTCTCGACACCCGTGGAGTTGCCCAGATTTACTATGACGACAAACCGCAGGGCATACCTATCGACATGCGCAAGAGGCTTGACAATGCGTCGATTATGGGCGACCAGTTCACCTTGAACGGCAAGGACTACACCAAGTTCACTGACGAGGAGAAGATAGAAGACCAGAAGTTCCTCAAGAACAAAGGCTGCTATCGCGGTCCCTATGGAGGCTACCACACTCCTGGCGGCACTACCATCAATGAGTTTGTGACCAACCCGCGCACATTCCGCCGTGTGCTCTGCACGGCCACCATCGATCCGGATGACGGCCAAGACCACTATATCCGTATCCGCTGTACTTCCACCAGCAAGCTGGGCAACAACAACGAGTTCATGATAGACTACCTCGAAATAGTGCCCAAGAGCGTCTATGCCGTTGACGGTGACGGTGATATGGAAGACGATTTGTAATCCTAAAAAACAAATGTTATGAACAAGACATTCAATCATTATATGAAAGCAGCGGGGCTGGCATTGGCCGCCCTTGCTGCCGGTGCCTGCTCCGACACGTGGGACGACCACTATAACGGAGGCAACGGTGTGCCGGGAAGCGACATCTCCTTGTGGCAAGCCATTGCGTCCAACGAGCAGTTGTCCAATTTCGCACGCGTTCTGGACTCCTGCGGATACAAGCCGTCACTGAACGGCAGCCAGGTGTTCACCGTTTTCGCACCGGTCAACGCCCATTTTACAGAGACACAGGCCGACAGCGTGATAGCACTCTACAAGAGTGATAAGCAGAGCGGTGTAATCACCAAGGACAACAAGGCCATCAAGGAGTTTGTCCAGAACCACATTGCGCTGTACAACTATTCCGTGGCGGCAACCGCCAGCGACACGTCCATCGTCATGATGAACGGCAAATACCTCAAATTGGGTTCTAACCAGTTTGCCGGCCAGTCTTTTGACGTAAAGAACCGACTTACCAAAAACGGTATGCTGTTTACGATAGCTAACTCGGCCAGTTACGAACCCAATATCTTTGAGTATTTGAATCGTGATGTCGACTTGGACAGTCTGTCCTCATTCCTCTATAGTTACAACAATTATAAGTTCGACCCCGACCAGAGCGTTGCGGGCGAAATAGTGGACGGCCAGACCACCTATCTCGACTCAGTGAAGGTGCTAGAGAACGAAGTGCTCACCAATTACATCGGTGAAATCAATGACGAAGACTCTTCATTCTGGATGGTTGTGCCCAACAACAGTGAGTGGGACCGTATGTTGACACAGTACACACCGTACTTCAACTACAACAACGCCGTGGAGAAGCGCGACTCTATGCAAAATCTCTACTCCCATCTGTTTATCGCAAACGGCACTGTGTTCAGCATGTCTACCAACTCAGAACAGTCCATGCAGGACTCGGCCGTTTCGGTGAACGCTCGTTCCTACAGTCTGCGTGAACAGATATATGGTTTCAAGGGTGCAAAGTACTATGCTTATGACGACCCCAAACCCTTCGAACCTGGTGGCGTGTTCTACGGAGCAGAGAAAGTGGAGTGCAGCAACGGTGTGGTATACAAAGTGCCGCAGTGGAATTTGAAACCTTCACAGACTTTCATGCGCAAGATTTATGTGGAAGCCGAAAACTCCAACTACCGCAAGGAGTATGACGAGGATGCGTCGCGTGTGCCGAGCATTGTGAATGTATCTTCAGACAACAAGCAATTCTACAATAAGCTGTCCAAAAACAGCTACATTGAGCTTCTTTCAAAGAACAAGGACAGCAAACCGTCAGTGACCTACTACATTCCCGATGTGTTGTCAAACGTTCCCTACGACATCAAGTTGGTGATGGTTCCCGCCCTTGCCGGCGACACGGCCGCTACGGACGAAGAGCGCAAGAAACTGCAAGTGGACGTTTATGTAGGCTATCAGAAAATGGACGGCACGGAATTTTCAGAGAGAAAACTTAGGCGCACGAGGTGTAAGAAAGACGAGGTCGACACGCTTATCGTCGCCGAAGACTACGTGTTCCCCACCTGTTCCTACGGCGTAGATCCGCAGGTGACGTTGAAGATAGTTTCCTCCGGACGTCCGTCCGGTACCGAGAAAGAGGATTTCCAGACCTCTTTGCGTATAGACTGTATCATCCTTGAGCCTAAGGATACGACAAATCAGTAAGTGTTAAACCTAGAATAATTTGACGACTATGAAACGATATATCATTTGGGGAGTCGCGCTGATGACGGCTTTTCCGCTCTGTGTCGCCGCACAAGAAGACGAGACAGAAGAGCAGCAGACCGAATCCTCGGCACGAAAGCTTGCCCCCAAGAAGAAAGTTTACGAGACACGTACGGTCAAGGGCCACGTGATTGATGCGGCAACGAAGACTCCCATTGCAGGCGCCATCGTCAAGACCAGCGGTGTGGTGGGCTATAGTACGCTGACCGACGACGATGGAAGCTACGAACTCGCAGTGCCCGTGTTTGCCACATCCATCTATGTGTCATCGCCCGACCATAATGCAGTGAAGGCAGGCCTGGCCAATGGAGAATCGCAAGGTGACATTCTGCTCTACGGCACCAGCTTTGCCGCCGACTATTCCGACAGCGAGAATGTGCGAGGCGACAAGCAGGCCACAGGCTTCGCCTACAGCAACGCCGTAAACATCAAGGATGAGGTGCAGAAGCAGCTCGGAGCCTATGCCTACACTACAACCCGCAACGGCACACCGGGCGTGGGCAGTGTGACCTTCATACAAGGTCTCAACTCGCTTAACGCCAATGCACAGCCTTTGGTGGTGATTGATGGTGTGATAGTTGACCAGCAGTATGGTCGCGAGATGCTGCACGACGGCTTCTACAACGACATTCTGACCAACGTCAATCCTGCCGACATCGAGAAAGTGACGGTAATGCGCAACGGAACGGCCCTCTACGGAGCAAAGGGTGCCAACGGTGTGATACTCATCGACACCCGTCGCAACAAGTCAATGGCCACGCGCATCACGGCCAGTCTGTCGGCCGGTGTCACTCTCCTGCCCAAGTACTACGACATGATGGATGCCGACCAGTACCGCAGCTATGCTTCTGAGTTGTTGCGCGGCACGGGAACCAAGAACACCGATTTCAAGTTTCTCAACGCCGATCCCACATACTACTATTATAAGCAGTATCACAACAACACCGACTGGAAGGACTACGTTTACCACAATGCCATGACGCAGAACTATGGCATCAATGTGGAAGGCGGTGACGCCATTGCCAACTACAATCTGTCGGTTGGCTACACCAATGCGCAAAGCACGTTGAAGGACAACGTGATGAACCGTCTGAACATCCGTTTCAATTCAGACATCAGCCTGGGCAGCCGCCTCTCACTGCGCTTCGATGCTTCGTTTGCCAACACCACACGCAACATCCGCGACGACGGTGCTCCCTCCGGTTACGACGAGGGCACTCCCACGGCTCCCTCGTTCCTGGCCTACGTGAAGAGTCCGTTCATGAGTCCGTACAGCTATGGACGTGGCAAGTTCTCCGACTCACAGTTCGACACTTCCGACGAGAGCTATCTCGATGAGGCTCTTTCGTCGCTGAAGTACAAGAACTACAACTATCGTTTGGGCAACCCCGCCGCTTTCAACGAGTATGCCGACGGAGAAAACAAGAACCATTTTGAGAACTCCATGCTCAACCTGAGCATCACTCCCAAGTTTGTCATCAATTCCAATCTTTGGGTGAGCGAGCACTTCAGCTACAATCTGGTCAACACCAACGAGATGTACTACATCCCCGTCAACGGTGTACCCGACTATTACGTGTCGAGCGTATACGCTTATCGCGAGAATGAGGTGCGCTCACTGGCTTCCAAGCAAAACTCGGTGATGAGCGACACCCGCATCGACTGGAGCAACCGCTACAATGCACACAGTGTTCACGTGTTCGGTGGTGTGCGCATACTGTGGGAAGACTACTCCTATTCAACCCAGTTGGGCTACAACACAGGTAGCGACAAGACTCCTTACATGAGTGCCACTCTGGCCAATGCCCAGGGCAACGGTTTGAGCGAGGCTTGGAACACCATGAGCGTCTATGCCCAGGGCGAATACAACTACAAAGGCCGCTACTTCCTCCAGGCCAACCTCACAGGCGACGGTTCGTCTCGCTTCGGTACAGACGCCAACGGTCTGAAGGCTTTGGGTGCAGTGTGGGCCATATTCCCCTCTGTCCAGGCTTCTTGGGTGCTCACCAACGAACCCTGGCTGGCCAACAACCGCTCTGTCAACTATCTGCGCTTGACCGCCGGCTATGACGTTAGTGGCAATGACGATATCGACTACTATGCCGCCCGCAGCTACTTCCAGGGCAAGTTGTTCATGAACAACATCTCCGGTCTTTCTTTCGCCGGCATTGGCAACACCTCAATCCAGTGGGAGACAACCCGTCGCTTCAACGTAGGTCTTGATGCAGGTTTCTTCAACAACCGTATCACTGTTGGCTTCAACTACTTCAAGAGCAAGACCGACAACCTGCTCACCATACAGTCGCTCGGTTTCCTTTCCGGATTGAAGGACAACTGGGGCAACGGTGGCAAGTTGGAGAATGAAGGTTTCGACGTTTCCGTGAGCGCAAAGGTTTTGGCCACCAAGTCATGGTCATGGCAGGTGGGAGCCAGCGTGGGCCACTACAAGAACAAGATAACCGCACTGCCTGAGGCAAGCGGCTGCATTGACACCGAAGTGTATGGAGCTACCGTGCGCTCACAGGTGGGACAGGCCGCCAATCTGTTCTATGGCTACAGAACCAAGGGCGTGTTTGCCACGACCGAAGCTGCGCGCAATGCCACCGATAAGGATCCCAACGGACTCTATATCCTCGACGACAACGGCATCACGCGCAACTACTTCAAGGCTGGCGACGTTCACTTCGACGATGTTGACGGCAATGGCGAAATCAACGAGAACGACCGCGTTGTCATCGGCGACCCCAACCCTGACATCTACGGCAACATCTTCACCACTCTGGCATGGAAGCGTTTCAAGCTCGACTTGCGTTTCAACTACTCCTTGGGCAACGACGTCTACAACTATATGCGCTCGCAGCTTGAGGGCGGTAGCCGCTTCCTCAACCAGACCACAGCCATGACCAACCGCTGGCAGGTGGAAGGACAGCAGACAGCCATGCCCCGCGCCACCTTCAACGACCCGATGGGCAACGCCCGTTTCAGCGACCGCTGGATAGAGGATGGCAGCTATCTGAAGCTGAAGACCGTCACTCTGTCCTACGACCTGCCCCTCACCTCGCAGTTCATCCAGGGGCTGCAGTTCTGGATCCAGGCCAACAACGTGTTCACTCTGACCAAATACTTGGGCACCGACCCCGAATCGGCCATGACATCATCTGTAGTCGGTCAGGGCATCGACCTCGGACGTGTGCCGCAGAGCACATCCATAGTAGCTGGAGTAAAGATTAACCTGTAAAAAACTTCGTAATATGAAAAGCAACAATATGTTCAATGATATCAAGCGTGCAGTGGCTGTCCGTTGCAAAGGCGCAATGGCCACGCTGTGCTTGGGAGCGGCGGTGGCCGGACTGACATCTTCGTGTGCCGATTTCTTCGAGCCGGAGTCTGACCGCATCATTTATGCAGACAAAGACCACCTCAACAACGCCACCGACACCATCTATTCCGTTGCCGGTATCTTGGGTAAGCTGCAGGCGTTGGCCGACCGTACCATCCTTCTCGGCGAGGTGCGCGGCGACTTGGTTGACATAAATACCAACACCAGTTCCGACCTTCGCGACGTGGCTCTCTTCAACATTGGCGATGACAACGCCTACAACAGTCCGAGCGATTACTATGCGGTAATCAACAACTGCAACTACTTCATAGCAAAGGCCGACACTGCGCTGAAGAACAACCGCAATGAAAAGATTTTCATGAAGGAGTATGCCGCAGTCAAGGGAATCCGTGCCTGGACCTATCTGCAGTTGGCTCTCAATTACGGTAACGTGCCGTTTGTCACCACTCCCATCCTGACCAAGGAAGAGGCCGAGCGTAGCTATGAGCAGAAGGGCATCGCCGACATCTGCGACTGGCTCATCAAGGACATCCAGCCCATGGCCGACGAGGAGATGCCGGGCTATGGCGCCATACGCGGTTTCGATTCGCGCCTTATGTATTTCCCTATCTATCTGATGTTGGGCGAACTTAACCTGTGGGCCGGCCATTACAAGGAGGCTGCGCTGAACTATTACAACTATATCAGCAAGCGCAATGGCACCAACTCTGCCTATCCCATAGGCAGCCCCCGAGGCGTTTTCTGGCCCAATGGCACAACGTCGTTCACAAGATATACAAACGTTAATGACAGCTATTCATATTCGTTCGGCAACGAAAACTATGGCACCAACTCTGAGTATATCACCATCATCCCCGGCGACTCCATCCCCTCAGAAGGCAACTACAGTCAGTTGCGCAATCTCTTCAACTGCACGTCAGACAACAACGCCAAGTTTAGTCTGACTCCTTCGCAGTCTATAAAGGATATTTCAGCCGCCCAGACCTGTACATACGTCATTTCCAACAACAGTGGTGTGGCAAAATACGGCATCGTTCCCAAGGGCATAGGCTATATGCGCGACGGCGACCTGCGGCTCTGCAATGTTTACAAGCAAATGGACAATGCGATACTCGACGGAGAGCGCGTCGAGTACCAGAATATCCTGAAGTATTCTACGCGTAACATCCCCGTCTATCGCCGCACTACAGTCTATCTGCGTCTGGCTGAGGCCATGAACCGCGCCGGCTATCCACATTTTGCCTACTATGTGTTGGCTTCGGGTGTGAACAACAAGGTGATAACCGACTCCATAATGAAGTATTATCCCTCGGCAGAAGATTCGGCTTTCCTCAGCAGGTTTGACTTCCCATCTACCCGCTATGTGCTTCGCACTCCCGACATGCAGAACAATGAGAACACCATGGGCATACACGACCTCGGTTGCGGTTGGAGTCTGCAAAACCCCGACTATCAGATGCCGTTCGACTCGACATACATCGACAAGTCCACGGGTTACTACAAGTCAGCGGCCGACTCCACCCAGGAGCGTCAGTACCAGATGGACAAGGTGGAGCAGATGATTGTCGACGAGTGTGCGCTTGAGAACTGCTTCGAAGGCACGCGCTTCTACGACTTGATGCGTGTGGCTCTGCGCCGTGGCGACCCCAACTTCCTTGCCGACCGCGTGTATGCGCGTCGTGGCGAGGCCAACAAGGGGGCAATGGAGGGTGAGATAAAGGTCAATCTCCGCAATGCCAACAACTGGTATCTCCACTGGAACGGCAAAATAGGCATTGAGCCTGTGGCCGACAACAAGGAGCAATAACATCCATTCAAAGGGAAGAGTTGAACTTCGGAGGGCAATAGCGCCGAAGTCTGACTCTTCCCTTTCTTTTATAGAACACGCCTATATGGTGGTTCTATAAATTAGCTTTGGCAGATTGTGAGTCTATTTTCGAGGACAATGTGTCTGTGAGTGAAAGTGTATAGCGAGCTATACGACTGAACGGACAGACAGATTAGACCGAAAAGAGACCGCAAGGTGACAAAACGTAAATCATCCAACATCAAACAAAATTACGGTGGTAATTTATAGAACCACCCTATAATGATATTTTAATAACGTTCTAACTATATCAACTATCAAAATCGATTTCTCTTATGAAAACATGCAAACCCATCCGGCGCAAAGCCCTCGTCTGGTTGCTGGGCGTAGCGTCTGCAATGCCACTGTCTGCCGCCAACACCACCGAAACGGTGGAGCAGGTGAAGGGGACGGTCACCTTGAGTGCCGACGTTGACTATGTTATCACCTCGGCCACGCCCTTTGCCAATGGCGCGGTGCTCAACATTACCAACACCGACAATGCGGTTGTCATCCTCTCGCAGGTGAAGCCGTCAGCCGTTTCAAGCCTTTATCAATACATTCAGGTCAACGGAGTGAAGGCATCCGCCGCCAACTGTCAGGTGAAGATTTATGGCGACGGCTCCATCATCCTGCCGCACAACTCCTCCATCAGTCCGCTCACGGTCTATACAGAGAACGGTTGCCAAGGCTCGTCCGAGGAGTTTGCCGTAGGGCAGCGCGTATCATTGGACGGCAAAGCCATCGACAACAAGATTTGCAGCTTCACTCTGAAGCGCGGCTATATGGTCTGGTTTGCCCAAAAGGCCGACGGCACGGGCTACAACCGCCTGTGGATAGCCGACAAGGGCGACATCCGGGTTGACCTGCCCGGCGTTCTGCGCAAGGCCGTGTCGGCTCTTCGCGTCAGCCAGTGGAACGATGCCAGCAAGAAGGGCTATGCCGGCAATGACGTAACGGCCAACACCATGCTCAACACCACATGGTGCTACAACTGGGATGCGGGCATCAATGTGTGGGCCGACCGCGAGTATGTCACCCACCACCACCACGAAGGATGGCCGGGCATAACCGATGTGGGCAATAACGGCACGTCGGCCAACATCCTCGGCAACAATGAGCCGGACAACACCAACGACTCCAGGGAGCAGGTGAACACCGTGGCCGAAGTGCTGGCCACATGGCCGCAGATGATGGCTACGGGTCGCCGCCTTGGCTCGCCCGCCGTGTCGGGCAACTACAGCTGGCTCTATGAGTTCATCGACTCCATCGACGCGCGCGGCTGGCGTTGCGACTTCATTGCCGTACACGCCTACAGATACAACGACTGGAGCAGCTGGTACAGCTTCCTCAGCGGCATCCACAACCGCACCCGCCGTCCTATATGGATTACCGAGATGAACTATGGAGCCAACTGGACGGGCTGGCCGGGCAGCGACACCGACTACAGCGAGGCCAACGAAGACATACTCGCGCAGCACCTCAATCCCATTGTCGACGGGCTGGAGGCTACCCCTTGGCTGGAGCGTTACGCCATATACAACTGGGTGCAGAACTGCCGCAAGGTGTACGACAACGACCATGGTCGTCTGACCAAGGCCGGACAGTACTATGCCGACAAACCCTCGGCCGTGGGCTACGACGAGCGCTATGCGGTTGTTCCTGCCGTCAAGGCCACAATGAAAGACCCCGACCAGCTCTCCGTGGAGTACAAAAAATCGAATGGCGTGGCTTCGCTCACGTGGAAAAACTACAACGGCGAGAACAACTATGCCATATATGTGGAGCGCAAGGTTGACGGCGGTTCGTGGGTTCAGTTGGCCGAAGTGGACCAGCAGGGCGGACTTACCGACTACTCTTATGTAGACTCCACCGTGGTTGACGGTGCCTACTATCGCATACACATCATCGACGGCAAGGACAAGGACCGCTACACCCGTGCCGTGGCTGCAGTGTCGCTTGAGCATGAGGTGGGCGAGACCATAACCTACAAAGGACAGCAGCGCTATCTCGGCGGCAACCTCTTTGCCAACGGCGACTTCGACCTTGGCTCCGAGGGCTGGACGAACGGCCTTGGCGAACCCATTTCGCTGCCTGATTTCGCTGTCGTTCCCGTGGGCAGCATCGACGGAGGTGCCTATCTCCAGGCTCGTTCACACGCAGGCAAGGACAAGGCCGGTGCACTACGTACTGTGGTGGATGTGGTTCCCGGAGCCGACTATTACTACGTAAGCTCTTCCCGGAGCAGTGCTTCCGCCCTCCATTATCTCTACTTGAGCGAGACCGGAGAGAACGCTGACTCCGCAGCTGCCGTCACCGTGCCCGCCAATGCTTGGGGCTCGATGAGCTATGAGGTAAACGCCGGGCGCTACGGCAAAGCCATCTTCAACTGCTACTACCTAAACGCGGTTTCGCAGATGGACAAGATTACGCTTTGCCGCGTGTTCGATACTCCCGAGGAAGCCTATGCCGACGGCATCGTGCAGCTGCGAAAAAGGGCAGAGCTGGCTGCCGACTATCTGAAAGGCAACGACCGCCTTGTTGCAGAACTCAATTCTGCCGTCGCAGCCGCCACTGGCACTGACGCAGAGACCTATGCCGCTCTGAAGGTGGTGGTTGACAACGTGCTTGAGGTCTACAACCAAACAGCCACGATTGAGGCCAATGTCAGCGAGGGACAACTGCTTGTGCGAATAAAGGCCGACGGCTACGAACTCGTGCAGCAGGCTCTCGACGCTGTGGCTACGGCAACTACCGCCGCTGAGACCTTGACTGCCGCCGGCCAGCTGGCAGAAGTCGTCGACCAGTGCCAAACAGGCGACTATGCCGACGGCGTTGTCTATTCGCCGGCATTCAATGAGGGCACGCTCAACTGGAAAACAAAGTGCGGCACATACACCGGAGGCGAGCAGAAGGTGGCCACTCTTGGTGGCAAACCCTGCTGGAAGGCTTTCTGGAGCGGACTGTCGGCTGCGGAAGGCAGTGGCAAGACTATGGAGGTTAGCCAGGATGTGGCCAAGCTGACCCACGGCCTTTACTCTATGGAGTGCAAGGCCGCCACGGAGTTTCTCTGTCTGTCCGACCAGCACGGTTATCTCGTCCTGTCTGGCGACACCGTGGCAACGCCGATGCTCACGGCCGACTATCTCGACTTGCCTACCGTTGACAATGAGAGCAAGTGGCAGACGCTTTCCACATCCAGTGTATATGTCAACGAGGGTGAAACTCTGACCTTGGGTTTCGTGGGTTCCAAGCACAACGCCGCAGACGGCTCTTGGCGTGAGTTCGGTGTGAAAGACTCTCAGGGCGACAACCGTGAGGGCTGGTGGGCAGCCACCGATTTCCGCCTTAAGCGCACTCCCGTCTATCGCCGCACGGCAGCCGACGGGGAGTGGGGCACTGTTTGTCTGCCCTACGACATGACCGCGTCGCCCAATGTCAAGCTCTACCAGTTGGCCGGCATCACGGCTGACTATAAAAACCTTGCGCTTGAAGAGGTGGAAAGGGCTGAGGCCGGAGAGCCTTGCATATACCGCATGACCGACGGCGACGAGGCCTGGTTCCACGAAACTGGCGAGGCTGTCTCTTCGGCCTCAGTCACCGCCCTTCAGCTGCGTGGCAATTTCAAGACGTCGCAGTCAGCCCGCGTGGGCTACTATGTGCTTCAGGACAACGGTTGGGTGCGTGTCACTTCCAGCAATCGTCCAAAGCTCACCAGTTTTGGAGCCTGTCTGACCACAGTGACCAAGTTGCCCGTGGTTGACGCCACTGATGCCGTGACCATGCCCATCGAGGGTGCCGACGAGGAGATAGCTGCTGGCATAGAGTCCATCGCAGTCTCGTCAGATGCCGACGCTACTGAGTACACCGCCGGTGGGCGCATAGCCAACCGCCAGGGTGCCGGTCTGCGCATCGTGAAAGGCAAGCACTCCGTGAAGAAAGTGGTGCGGAAATGAAAAAATGAAGAATCGCTCTGAAAGGGCGGTAAGGCTAAAATAGCAACAAGATAGACTTAGTAGGTGCTGTGTCCTCGCAAAAGCCCAACAAACATTTTCGGGCGCAGCGTGGGCGCAGCGCCTACTAAGGTTTCCGACTGCGCTGTTGTCGGCTTAGTAGGGACGTGCGTCCCCATCCCCTTGGGCTTGTTGGATTTTCGAGGAAATAATCTTACAACGTCTTGGACGTGCATCGCTTTTGGAGGGAAACGCTTAATTTTGCAACTCATTGGTAATCAATCTTCTCAAAAAATGCATCAATTCTGGCCAAAAATCGATATGATTTTCGCCGGAAATGTATGCAATCTTTGCTGAAAATGTGTGCAATCTTTTGTCAAGATTGATGCGTTTGTCTTGAAGAAGCGTGAAAGAAACTTACGAAAATACAGAATATAGGTATTAGGAATGTTGCTTCATTTCTTTCGCCTCTATTCGTTTCAAAATGAGCGTAAAAGGCATAAAAAACGCGTTTTTGCATTGCACAAACCATAGGTAAGTGTGCAAAAAAGGCCGCTTTTTGCAGAAATAATTTGCAAGGGTGGATAAAATGTAGTTACTTTGCAACCGAAATTTTTTGAACACGAATTATTATTAACACTTTAAAAATTAAGATCATGTCAGAAATCGAATCAAAAGTAAAGGCTATCATCGTTGACAAACTTGGTGTGGACGAAGCTGAAGTAAAGCCGGAAGCAAGTTTCACAAACGACCTTGGTGCTGACTCTTTGGATACCGTAGAGCTCATCATGGAGTTCGAGAAGACTTTTGGCGTTTCCATCCCTGATGACAAGTCTGAGAAGATTGCCACTGTGGGCGATGCTATCGCATACATCGAGGAGAACGCAAAATAATCTCCAATTTTACAGACATTACGTTTGAGCGTTTGGCGTTTGGCGTTTAGCGGGTTTTCACCGGTGAATAACTACATACTTCGCTAAAACGCCAAACGCCAAATCTTTTTATTTTTTGACCTTATCTTATGGAATTGAAAAGAGTTGTCGTGACAGGTATGGGTGCTGTCACCCCCGTTGGCAATAGTCCCGAAGAGACTTGGTCCAACCTCCTTGCTGGAGTGAGCGGAGCCGCACCTATCTCTCTGTTTGACGCATCACTGTTCAAGACCCATTTTGCCTGTGAGGTGAAGGGTCTGAACATCAACGAATACATAGACCGCAAGGAAGCCCGCAAGATGGACCGCTACACTCAGCTGGCTCTCATCGCTGCAAAGCAGGCCGTGAAGGACTCTGCGCTCGACCTTGAAACGGAAGACAAGAACCGCATCGGCGTGATTTTCGGTGTTGGTATCGGTGGAATCAAGACCTTCGAGGATGAAGTGAAATACTATGGTCAGCACGAGGCTGACGGCCCGAAGTTCAACCCGTTCTTCATCCCCAAGATGATTGCCGACATCGCTGCCGGACAGATTTCCATCCACTTCGGCTTCCACGGACCTAACTATGCCACCACATCGGCTTGCGCCTCTTCTACCAACGCACTGGGCGACGCGTTCAACCTGATACGTCTGGGCAAGGCCAGCACAATCGTGGCCGGTGGAGCTGAGGCTGCTATATGCGCCTGCGGCGTGGGCGGCTTCAACGCCATGCACGCGCTGTCAACCCGCAACGATGATCCAGAGCACGCTTCACGCCCGTTCAGCGCAAGCCGCGACGGTTTCGTGATGGGTGAGGGTGCAGGATGCCTCATTCTTGAGGAACTGGAGCACGCCAAGGCTCGCGGAGCTAAGATATACGCAGAGATGGCCGGCGAGGGCATGAGCGCAGACGCACACCACATAACAGCGTCGCACCCGGAGGGTCTCGGTGCTTGTCTCGTGATGAGAAACGCACTGGAAGACGCCGGCATGAAGCCCGAAGACATCGACTACATCAACGTTCACGGCACATCAACACCTGTGGGTGACATCTCTGAGGTGAAGGCCATCAAGGAAGTGTTCGGCGACGCTGCATACAAACTCAACATCAGCTCGACGAAATCAATGACCGGCCACCTGCTCGGTGCTGCCGGAGCTGTGGAGGCAATGGCCTCGGTGCTCGCAGTGAAGAACGACATCGTGCCGCCCACCATCAACCACGAGGAGGGTGACAACGACGAGAAGATTGACTACAACCTGAACTTCACGTTCAACAAGGCACAGAAGCGCGAGGTGCGCGCCGCTTTGAGCAACACATTCGGCTTCGGCGGTCACAATGCCTGTGTGATATTCAAAAAATATGTTGATTAACATATACAATTTCATTGACAGATTAAGGCTCCCTTTCCGCAAGGAGAAGGAGCTTTTTTCTGCTCTCTACAACGTTCTCGGCTTCTATCCCAGAAATATCCAGTACTACAAACTGGCATTGATGCACAAGAGCGTGGCACGTCGCAACGCCAAGGGACGGCCTCTTAACAACGAAAGACTTGAGTTTTTAGGCGACGCCATACTTGACGCCGTTGTGGGCGACATCGTTTACCGCCATTTTGAAGGTAAGCGCGAGGGATTCCTTACCAACACGCGCAGCAAACTCGTGCAGCGCGACACCCTCAACAAACTGGCTCAGGAGATGGGCATCTGCCAACTGGTGCTGTCGTCCGGGCAGACCAACACGCATAACAGCTACATGGGTGGCAATGCCTTTGAGGCTCTTGTGGGTGCGATATACCTCGACAGGGGTTACGGAGCCTGCATGGAGTTCATGCAGAAGCGCATACTCGACCGTATGATCAACATCGACAAGGTGGCCTACAAGGAGGTGAACTTCAAGAGCAAGCTGATTGAGTGGAGCCAGAAAAACCGTGTGCGTCTCGACTTCAAACTGGTTGAGCAGCACAAGGAAAAGGACAGTAGCCCTGTCTTCTGCTACCGTGCAGTGATAGAAGGTCTTGAAGGCGGTGTCGGCAAGGGCTATTCCAAGAAGGAAAGCCAGCAGTTGGCATCGAAACTCACCCTGCAAAAGCTTCGTCGCGAACCGCAGTTCATCGATGCGGTGTTTGCCGCCAAGGGCGACCGCACCAAGATGGAGGAGGAACCGGTGCAGACTGTGCCCGATACAGAGGAAAACACCAACTTCATAATAACTACCCACACCGACACTCCAGTGCGTCAGGAGGTGCAATCGCCTGCGCCCGAAGTGGAGCGTAACAGGCGGAAAGAGAATGGTTCGCAGCGTGAAGAGGATATCCCGACCGACGAGTTCGACCTGTCGGACATAACCTCAGAACCCAAAGAGCCGTCAAGGGAGGACATCATAGCTGAAGCCGAAGCCAAAGCGTTTGAGGAGTAAGAGGATGAATAACGGCCTTTAGCCCCCTTTGGATTAGGGGGAGATAGTAGATATAGCAAAAAGACAGAGCCAGTCAGACGCAAAGGTTTGCGGTCTGACTGGCTCTGTCTTTTGCTTTGTCCGTGAAATATCCCACAGAATATGGGGGTCTTTCACCGCAAGGAACGTAGGTTTGCTACTTCACAATCTTCTTTCCGTCAACGATGTAGATGCCGTGGGGCAGATTGTTGAGGTTCATTGAGTTGGCGCGAAGCTGTCTTCCGTCAAGAGTAAACACCTTGCCCGACGACTTCCGCTCCTGTTTGGTTACGGTCTTGACGGCTGTCACGTCCTCTTTAGACATGCGTCCGAAGAAGAGCAGACGGAAGTTGTCGAAGATGCACCAGTAGCCTGACGGAGCAGAAGTGATGCTAAGGCCCATCTTGAGCGACTTGCCGCTCTCGGCCAACGTCGTGGTCACGCTGTTTACATAGAGTCCCTTGGCAAAATAAGCAGCCGCAGCGGCCATATTGTCTGGCGCGTACAGACCTGTGGTCACCTCCACTTCGTTGCCGCTTCCAAGCTTCTGCGACTGCGCGTCCTTGCAGATGTTGCACAGTTTCACCTTTTCTGAACCGATGTAGAGATAGCCCGTGATGTTGTCGGTGCCGTTCTTGTAGGGCTCATAAACGGCGGCGTAGGCACCTGGACGTTGGAAGGCGTTGGCGCGCAGCTGGTATGTTCCGGCGGGAAGTCCGCTGACGGTCTGGTTCATGTTGGCCGTCTTCTGATAAAACTCACCGCAGGAGTTGCCGAGCGTTGGCGCAGTAGACCATCCGTCAGCGGCATCCATGCCCGGATTGGCCATCAGATAGGTCAGGTCAAACGGGTTTTCAACATCCGTAGGAGTGGCTCCGTTGAGGAAGTCGAGCACAGCCTGCTTCACCTCGACCATCAGTTTCTGGGCGTCATACGGTGTCTTTATGTCTTCTGTATTCTGCTCCACGCTGCTGATTGTAGCGTTGGCTTTGTCGTCAGTTCCCGCCACATCCTCTGTGTGGGGCACGGCAATAAGCTTCTTGAGAGTGGTGAGGGCTTCGTCAATCTGGCCCTTCAGTCCGTCGACGGCATACTGTTCAGTCTGGGTCATCTCCTCTTGTGTGAGTATGAGCCACCGCTGAGCCGTTGCGCCGTTGGCTATGCTGAACGTAGCCGCAGTAGTGGTTCCGTCGGCACTTGCCTGCAAACACTGGGGAGTCCAGTTGCTTGTGGGATGAATAATCCAGTATCCGCGCTTCTGAGTGTTGGCCGACCCCATCTTCACATCCACGCGTCCTTTCATCAACTGGAAGTCTTCGCTACTGGTGGTCGCGCTGTTGACTGCAACAGTCTTTATGCCGTTGGCACCGCTGCCTGTATAGCTCATGTAGCGGCCTGTGGCCACATTGCACAACTGATAATACTGGTTGCCGGGTGTGAACGTCATGTTCCATGCCGCACTGTCGTTCTTCGCCGCCTCGTCGGCAGCCATTACACGCCAAACGAGGTTGCCCGTTTTGTCAGACACAAGGTAAGAACTAAGCAGTCCACCGTTCTCCGACTCGTTCTTGAGATAGTATCTCGTGCCGTCCTCCTGACTGAATGAGTAGTAGGGACGGGCAAAGCTCTGCGAAGTGTGCTGCAGGCCATCCTCGCCCAAAGCCTGGCATATCAGACTGTTGCCTATGTAGAGCACTTCGGTGCCCGTATCCTCGTTGGCACCGTTGACGCCATATGGCCACATGTGCTGGTAGTCTCCGTTCAGCTGAGACGTAGTGCTGTTGTCCCAGAAGCGGAGCACTTCCGTCACGCGGTCGCCCAGCCAAAGGCCAGTGCCGTAGCCGTCGCCGTTCACCGAGGCACGCAGATTGTGACGGCTCCACTCCGTGTCGGCCCAGGGAATGACGCCCACGCCGTGAAGCAGCTCGTGCAGAATGGTGCCTGTAGATTGATATGATGTTTTGGCACCCACGCTCATCCAGCCTCCATAGGAGCATTCTGCCGTGGGAGTGCCACTGTTGTAGCCCACGCTTGTGGTGAAGTTTGGTATGGAAGTGAGGTTGTTCCAGTAGTTTACAGCGTTCTTCACCGCCGTCGTTATGCGCGCTACAGCTTCGGCATCGTCGCCGCCGCGTATGGTATAGGATATTTTTCCCATAGGAACGGTGCTGAACTTTATCACGTCGCCGTAGCCCACCTGACGGCCTTTGGTTATGGCGTAGGCACGCATATAGTACATTGTGGCAGGAAGGAGCTGGTCCAGGCGGTATATCTTGCCGTTGTTTTCCAGATACTTCGTGGTGTGGTTGTCATCGATGGTCGGTTCGTCGTTCTCCGCCCAGCAGATGCCTTGCTCGATGATATCGCTGCCAGTGGCGGTCATGCGGGCGAAAGCCATCGTAGCACCACGAGCAAAGCGGGAGTCGGTAGTTACCGTAGGCACGTCACCCGTGGGATTCTTCCACAGATAGGCTTCCATAGCGGCATTGAGGCTTTCTATTGCGGCCTTCACGGTCTCTATCGTGGCGTTGTCGTCGGCATTTGTGGCCTTGGCAGCGTCTATGACGGTCTTCAGAGCCGCAGCCTCGTTGCCCGAACCGTCGCCGTAGAGAGTTTCAGCTTCTGTTATCACTGGCGAAAGCTTCTCTTTCCACATATCCACATCAACCTTGCCGATGGGAGTGTCGCGCAACAGTTTTACGAAATCCACGACTATCTTTGCCGAATTGTCCGAACCTTTGCCGCCCGCTTGATAGCCTATCTGGATGTTGCCAGTTGTTGAGGCTGTTATTTCAAACCACACTGTGTCAGTAATCCACGTCTGAAGTGGAAACTCGCCGACCTTCGACAGCACCGAACTGCCCTTGGTTGGCACCCAGCCCATCTTGCTCGTTCCCACGGTGCTCGTGCCGCAGTTGTACACCGCCGACACCAGTCCATACTTGCCGGCAGGCAGAGTCACCTGCTGCTCATAGAGCATCGACTGTGTCCATCCTGTGCTCAGAGCCAGACATCCGCCGTCGGCAGTGCCGTCATATCCCTTGGCAGGCACAGCCACTCCGTTGAATGTCTTGGCCGTACCGAACTGGTAAATACCCGTAATGGTGTAGTTCACGCTGATGTTTTTGGTCCATCCGTCAATCTCAAGTATCTCTTGAGCCACGTTCCCCTCATCGCCGACCTTGTAGTTGTAGTTGGAGTCAAACCCCGTGTCTTGCAGATAGTTGCCGCTTATGTCGTGGTAGTCATCGGCAGCCACAGGCACTATGGCACAACAAGGCAATAGAAAGGTCAAAATAGTTTTAAGCATAATAAGTTATAGTTGTTAGATTTCTGTTATTCAAAGTGCAAAGATAGTCAAAAAAATCACAAGTCACGGTGCTCTTTCCCGTGATTTTATGTCCCATGCACGGTGCGCTTATTCGCATTTCCGCTTTCAGTTGTCTTGTGCGCTAAGGAGTTAGCGAGGACACTAACCATATTGGGCATTTCGGCAAAGGAAGAGATTTCTGTGCACAAAATAGCCCCTTTGCTGCGTGCCAACAATCGGTTTTCACACATCAAGGGGGCTGTTTTTAACCTCGAAGGGTTGGATGCCAAATTTACAAATGGCTATTCTTCAAACGGTTCGGCAGTCAGACACTTCAGATTTTTCTGCAGCTGGCTGGTGCTGCTTGCACCGATCAGTACTGATGTCACGCCACGGTGCTGCAATATCCACGCCAGAGCCATCTCGGCAAGCGTTTCCCCACGCTTCTCGGCCTGTGCGTTCCACTGCTGCAGTTGGGCGAGCAGTTCGGGCGTAAGCATCTCCGGGCGCAGGAATTTTGCTTTTGACATACGGCTGTCCTTGGGTATTCCGTTGAGGTAGCGGTCGGTCAGCAGTCCCTGAGCCAATGGGGAGAAGGATATGAAGCCCACACCCTCGCGCACGCACTCGTCTATTATTCCCTCTTCAACTGGTGCGCGGTCTATCAGATTGAGCCTTCCCTGGTATATCAGCAGCGGCACATCGCGCTCTTTAAGATAAGGTATTGCCACCTTCAGAGCATGGAGCGGCCAGCGCGAGATGCCCACATAGAGAGCCTTTCCGGCACGGACTATGTCGACGAGTGCCTGAAGAGTTTCTTCAAGTGGCGTTTCGGGGTCGTAACGGTGGCTGTAGAACAAGTCCACATAGTCGAGTTTCATGCGGCGGAGACTTTGGTCAAGGCTTGCCATGAGATACTTTCGCGAGCCCCAGTTGCCGTATGGTCCAGGCCACATGTCGTATCCCGCCTTGCTGCTGATGAACAGTTCGTCGCGGTAAGGGCGGAAATCGTCGTCCATCATCCGTCCCAAGGTTTCTTCGGCACTGCCGTAGGGAGGTCCGTAGTTGTTTGCGAGGTCAAAATGCGTTATTCCGTGGTCGAAAGCATAGCGTGCTATCTCCCGACAACGGCCGTAATCGTCGACGCCGCCGAAGTTGTGCCAGAAACCAAGGCTCACCCTCGGCAGCAGCACACCGCTGTTTCCGCACCGTTTATACTCCATTGCACCGTCGTAGCGGAGCTTGTCTGCAATGTATTCCTGCATGGTTTTTACCTCCTGAATGGTTGGTTCTTCCACAAAAAAAAACGTGGTCAGTTTAACTTTGAAGTCATAGGATTGCGCACTCCCCGGTAGCCTTTGAGGAAGGCTTTGGCCGAGCCGAAGCTGAGAAACATGTCGAGGCGCACGGGTATATGGTTGGTGTCGTCTGTCACATAGAAGCGTAGCAGCTCATGGTTCTTGCCATCCTCACGCTCGATGAACGAGAAAACGAGACAGCGAAACTTCTCGTTGCTGCCCTCCACCTTGAAGGTTTCCTTGCCCCGATACTTGAGCCACGAGTTTGAGAGGTGCTTGGCGTCGCTGATGGGCATGGGTATGTTGTGGCCGACCTTCATCGTCGATGCGTCGAAATTGCGTGCCCTCAGGAAGATGCTCATCATGTCGTATATGCAGTCGCGGTATTCCGACTGCTTCCAGGCATGACTTCCGTCGTTCTCAATGCGGTGCTGACGCATGTGGCAGTTGCCTTTGGGATAGGTATACCATATCTCGTCAACGTAATAGCGTTTGCCTTCGCGCGCTCCTTTTCTGAAATACAGCGGCGAAAGTTCCTGAGAGCAGTATGACAGCAGCGTGTCGCGCATGGTGAAAAACTTGTCGAGCTTGTTGTTTCCACGAGTTGTCAGACTTGTGCGATAGGCTTGCTGCCCGTCGTAGCGCGACATCACGGTGCTCATCGAGGCCGTTCCCACCTTTGCCCACACGAATTTCCAGTTGAAGTACAGGTCGTAGTACAGAAATTCGCCCGACTTGAAGGCCGTATTCTCTATTCCGCACTGTGCGGAGACGCGTGCCGCAGCCAGCAGCACGAGCATTGTCAAGGCTAAAAATCTTGCTTTCATTGTCGTAGTCCTTCCTTTATTTTGGTTGTTGTATGCCGAGACTCTGTGCTCTGTCGGCGTTTCGGTTGCGTTGTTTCTTGTCTTTGTCCGGCTTTTGTTTGGTTATAGCTCCCGGTTTCTGTCTCTCCGTCGGAGTGGAGTTCAGGTTCCACGCTATTGTTACATCCCACTTGGCCTTGCACTCCACTGACTTCGTATAGTAGTAGACGGTTTCCGGTTGTAGTCCGGAGTAATAGTCGCCGGTGTCCCAAATGCCGTTTCCATTGGTGTCAGAGAACGCCCGGAGATAGTAAGTGCCGGGAGTGACATAGAAGAATTCGGCTATTCCATTGCTCACCACCGACTGTTTCACCGCTGCATCCGAACTGTTGAGCAGTTGCACCACAATGGTCGACGTGTCTCCTGCGGCGCCAGCGACCTCGACGGCCAGCGAACTGAAGGCATCGTCCTGCTGCACCTGTATGCCTTTCTTTATCGGTTTCGACACCAGTCCGTACAGGTCTTCAAATGCGGCGGAGTCAACCTCAAGGCTGTACTCTATGCCCGGACGCCACTCGGCGCGCAGTATATACTCTCTGAGCTGTCCCTCTACAGGTTTGAACTCAAAGCGTGCGTTGTACCAAAGCGAGTCGTGCTTGGAGTAGAGGTGTATGCCCGACGTGTCGCAGCGAGCCAGCGGCGACGGCATTTTTATTGTCACGTTTTGGTCGGGAGCCATCGACGACGGTGCGTTTATGCTGGGTTCCAGAGCCTTTACGGGCATGATGGAGTCGTATGGCTCACCCTTTTTCTTGGCTTTCTCGATGCTCTTGCGCCATTTCTCCTCCTCTTTGGTCTTATCCTTCAGCCGTTTGGCATACGAAACCTTTGGCACAAACTCCACGGTGTCTGTCTTGCTCACCAGTGTTCCCGTGGTGTCGGTGGTCATGTATGTGGCCTCTATGCGCAGCGTGTCGTTGTTTATCAGCGACGAATCGTTAATCCAGTAGTTCACGGTGTCGCGCTTTTCGCTCGCTTCCGTTATGAACTTGCCTTCCGCATTGAAGTTCAAGCCTCGCAAGACGGGCAGATTGGCGTCGCCGTAACTGAAGTAGAAGGCTATCCTTTCGGGCACTTCCCTCGTGGTCTTCAGCAGATAACGGTCGGTCTGAGGTGCTGTGAACGCCCTCAAGACGATGTCGTCGGGATAGAAGTGAGTATAGTTGATGCGCGAGATGGAGTCTATGCGCAGTGTGTCGCGCCAGATGGTGTCCTGCCGGATGTCGGGCTTGCTGTACGGCTCAAACGTTTCCTTGTTGAAAGCGAGCATTTCGCTCTTCTGGCTGTACATATAGTTGCCGTCAGCGTCCTGCAAGGCATAGGCCCGATATATGCCCGGAGCCACTCCCTTGACCACAAACCGTCCTCGGCTGTCGGTGCGGGCCACGCGAACCAAGGGCTTGGTGAGAAAGGCCGTGTCGCTCAAATCGTTGTATAGACCCACAAGTATGCCTTTTATCGGTTCCAGATTGGACGCATTGAGCACATATCCCGACACTTCGAGAGTGTCTATCTGGTTGCCTGTGGAGAAGCTGTAGGTGTAGTTGCCCATCGGGTTGCCCTCGTTGTTGTCCGATATGGCGTCCGAAAAGTCCACCGTGTAGGTGGTGTTTGACTTCAGCGTGTCTTTGAGGTCAACGATAATGCGCTTGCCCGATGCCTTCACCTCCTGCGCCTCAATCTGCGGCGGCGACACGACCACCTTGTTGCTGGCGTCTTCAATCTTGATAAACTCGTTGAAGTTGATGACAATCTTGTGCGACTTGACGTTTGTGGCCTTGTCCGCAGGCGAACAGCTCACCACATACGGCGGAGTGTCGTCATACCAACCTCCGTCGGGCTGTCCCATACGGGCGCATCCCGACAAAAGGGCAGTCAGTATGGCGCAGCACACCGTGCCCATGATGAGGCAAAGCGTTGCGGCAACCGGCCGTTTAGCCTTTAAGCGTCTTTTGCAGCGTGTCATTTGCATGAGTTCATCGTTAGCAGTTGCTCTATCGTTTCGCGGCTGTTGCTCAGTCGGGGCACCTTGTGCTGGCCTCCCAGCTTGCCCTTCGCCTTGAGCCAGTCGTTGAAGAGGTTCTTGCGTGCAGCCACTATTTCGAGCGGTTGCAGGGTGATGTCCTTGTAGCGTTTGGCCTCATAGTCGCTGTTGACCTCCTGCAAGCGGGTGTCGAGCAGGCGGGCGAACGCTTCGAGGTCGGCCGGTGGCGTGGCAAACTCTATGAGCCACTGGTGGCGGCACTTGCCCTTGTCGTCCATAAACACCGGGGCGGCGGTGTAGTCGAGCACACTTGCTCCCGTCTTGGCGCAGGCGTGGGCCAGTCCCTGTTCGGCATTGTCCACGATAAGCTCCTCGCCGAAGGCGTTGATGAAGTGCTTTGTGCGTCCGGTGATGATGAATTTGTAGGGATTGGTCGACGTGAAGCTGATGGTGTCGCCGAGGATATATCGCCACAGACCGCACGATGTGGATATCACCATGGCATAGTTGCGCCCCGTCTCCACGCCCCAAAGCGGCACGATGGTGGGGTTGTCTGTGCCGAACTCGTCCATAGGGATAAACTCGTAGAACACTCCGTAGTCGAGCATGAGCAGCATCGACTTGTCCGCAGGGTCGTCTTGCAGACCGAAGAAGCCCTCGCTCGCGTTGTAAGTCTCCATATAGTGCATTCCCGGCGACTGTATCAGTTGCTCATACTGCTTGCGGTAGGGAGTGAATGCCACGCCTCCGTGGAAGAACACCTCCAGGTTTGGCCACACTTCCTCAAGATGCTGCTTGCCCGAAAGCTCCATCACGCGGCTCAGCACCGACAGCATCCACGACGGCACGCCGCTGATGTTGGTCACGTTCTTGTTCATCGTCTCGCGGGCAATGCGGTCGCGCTTCACCTCAAAGTCCGACAACAGTGCCGTCTTCTTGTTGGGCACACGCACTATATTTGCCAGAGGGTTGATGTTTTCTATGAGTATTGCGCTCAAGTCGCCCACAAGACTTCCCGCGACATTGTAGTTCGGCGAGTGGCTGCCGCCGAGAATCAGGCTTCGGCCGTCAAACAGCCGGCTCTTGGGATTGTTCCGCAGGTAGAGGGCCACGCAGTCTGTGCCGCCCTTATAGTGTATGTCGCGCAGTCCTTCGGCACTCACGGGAATGAACTTGCTCTTGTCGTTGGTCGTTCCCGACGACTTGGCATACCACCTCACGCGCCCTTTCCACAGCACGTCGCTCTCTCCGTGGCGCATACGGTCTATGTCGCCCTTCAGTTCCTCATAGGTGTTTATCGGAGTGTTTCGTGCGAAATCTTCGTAGCTGTTGGCCGTTCCGAACAGGTGCTTGCGTCCGTATTCAGTGTCCTTGGCGGCGCTGAGCAAACGTGCGAGTGCTTTCCGCTGCAGTGCCTCGCCGCCGTTCATGTGCAGTTCAAGTTCCTTTTGGCGGGGCTTGAACACATTTGATATTATTCGGGTTAAACTCATTTCAAATGAAAATGTTATATAGAACCGTTCTGCAAAGGTATGGAAAACTTTTCGTAATTGACAAAAGGCAGTTCCATAATATATAAAGGTGGGTTCTATAATCCGATATATATAATAATGTGTAAATACAAAACAATACCCTTTTGTAGGTTCTTTCGCTAAATGCGCGGAAGGCTGTAACCGCCCCCTTGGCGCAGTTGGAAGGCTTAGTAGGCGCAGCGTCCCATCAGCGCAGTTGAAGGCTTAGTAGGCGCTGCATCCCATTAGCGCAGTTGAAGGCTTAGTAGGCGCAGCGTGGACGCAGCGCCTACTAAGCCTTCCCTATTCCCTGATGTTTGGGCTTCGTTTAAATGCTTGAAATAATTTGACCCCAAAGCTGTAGGCATCAATTTTGCCCGAAAATCATATCGATTTTGGCCAAAGATTGCATACATCTTCGCCGAAAATCGATATGGTTTTTTCGTGGTCTTTGCAACGTGTTGTAAGCCAAACGCTTGCAAATCAACCGCCCAAAGAGCATACTACAAAGCCTGCTCGTGAATTAAAATGGACAAATAGCATAATGTGGCATACAAAGCAGTTGCCCTTTCTGGGCGAATATCCGTGCGCTTGGGCTATTGCCGAATATTCGCCGCCTTTATAGAACCGCCCTTAAATAATATTAAATGTGTCGTGTTTGCAACATATATAATTATTGTATATAAATTATTGGCAGTATCTTTGCACGAGTGAAATAGGCATTATTAACTATTTAATATAATAAAAAGCTATGATTATTGAAAATGTTCATGCAAGAGAAATCCTGGATTCTAGAGGCAATCCTACAGTAGAGGTTGAAATCACAACAGAGTCTGGCTTCGTAGGCCGCGCTTCTGTTCCCTCTGGAGCATCCACTGGCGAGAACGAAGCTCTCGAACTTCGCGACGGTGACAAGAGCCGCTACTGCGGAAAAGGCGTGCTCAAGGCAGTTGAGAACGTGAATAACGTTATCGCTCCCGCCATCATAGGAATGTCTGTGCTCGAACAGCGCGCAATAGACTACAAGATGCTCGAACTCGACGGCACAAAGACCAAGTCGAAGCTCGGTGCAAACGCTATCCTCGGTGTTTCTTTGGCAGCAGCTCATGCAGCAGCCAACTATCTGCAGATTCCTCTCTACAGATACATCGGTGGCGCCAACACATACGTATTGCCCGTGCCTATGATGAACATCATCAACGGTGGTGCTCACTCTGACGCTCCTATCGCATTCCAGGAGTTCATGATTCGTCCCGTTGGTGCTGCCAGCGAGCGCGAGGCTATCCGCATGGGTGCTGAGGTGTTCCACGCACTGGCCAAGCTGCTGAAGGGTCGCGGACTCTCTACAGCTGTGGGCGATGAGGGTGGTTTCGCTCCTGCACTCAACGGCATCGAGGACGCTTTGGAGAGCATCTGCCAGGCCATCAAGGACGCTGGCTACGAGCCGGGCAAGGACGTGAAGATTGCTATGGACTGCGCAGCCAGCGAGTTCGCTGTATGCGAGAACGGCGAGTGGTACTACGACTATCGTCAGCTCAAGGACGGCAAGAAGAAGGATCCTAACGGCAAGAAGCTCACAGCCGAGGAGCAGATCAAGTATCTCGAAGAGCTTATCACCAAGTATCCTATCGACTCTATCGAGGACGGTCTCGACGAGAACGACTGGGACAACTGGGTGAAGCTGACCGCTGCCATTGGCGACCGCTGCCAGCTCGTGGGCGACGACCTGTTCGTTACCAACGTTGACTTCCTCGCTAAGGGCATCAAGATGGGTGCTGCCAACTCTATCCTTATCAAGGTTAACCAGATTGGTTCACTCACCGAGACTCTCGACGCTATCGAGATGGCTCACCGTCACGGCTACACAACCGTAACCTCTCACCGTTCGGGCGAGACTGAGGACACAACCATCGCTGACATCGCCGTGGCTACAAACTCTGGTCAGATCAAGACTGGTTCTATGAGCCGCACCGACCGTATGGCTAAGTACAACCAGCTTCTCCGCATCGAGGAGCAGCTTGGCGACCGTGCCGCTTACGGTTACAAGAAGCTGAAGTAATAGCTTAAATCTGCTTTACACAGATAATTTTCCATTATAGGGGGAAGTTGCCGCCAGGTAGCTTCCCTCTTTTAATGACAGTGAAAACATAAAGCATAGATGGCATGCGTCAAACTTAGTATGTGCTACCGTCTTAGCACAGTCGGAAGGCTTAGTAGGCGCTGCGTCCTTTGCACAGTTGGACGGCATGTAACATGCACTACCCCCATAGTGCAGCGCCTACTAAGGCTGCCTTGGGGCGGTTTGTCCTTGCGAGGGCGGCGTGAGATACCTCCTGCCGCTAAAATATTTAACCGAACAAAAAGGGTGGTTCTATAAAAATCGCCACCGTAACAACAATTTTATGAAGCAATTTTTACTTACAGTAACCATGGGACTTGCAGCCGTCGCTACGGCCAACGCCCAGTATGTTAACAAGAGTTTTCAGAACACAGAGTTCCATGACGCAGTCTACGGGGAGACTTTTACGCCTGCAGGAGTGTTCAACCACGTGTCGGCAAACGGCGCATTTGCAGTCGGAGCCGACCAGAGCCAGATAACCTCCAACTACGGCGGAGCATTCCTTTGGCGCAAGAGCAACCCCGACAAGCTTGAGCAGCTCAACACCGAGCACGACCGTATAACGGCCAACGACGTGTCTAACGACGGCATCATCGTGGGTAGCTTTGAGAAGCGCGCCGACCCCGACGAGGAAGACGTGGCCTATCCCGGATATAAGCCCGTGGACGGCGAATGGGTGAAGCTGCCCGTGCCCGACAGCTTCTCTGTAGCATACGCCAAGTCGCAGGACTTCGCCGAGGAGGCTCGCGCCATAACTCCCGACGGTGCAGTTATCGCCGGCAATATTGACTATCGTGTGGGCTGGACATACAACACCGTGTTCGGACGTTCAGAGAAGGTTGTGACGGCAGTGACCCTGTGGAAGAAGGCCGCCGACGGCAGCTACAGTCTCGACACCTGCTACACAGAACTCGGCAAGGCCGGACAGTCGCAGATATATGACAATGGCGAACTGAAGACCGTTGACCACGAAGTGAGCTACAACTCATTCCTCGTGTATGACATAAGCAACGACGGCAAGACCGTTGTGGGCATGAATGTGGCCGGAAGCGGTGGCTTCAACCCTGCCTTCGTGCGCGACGGCAAACTCGTCCAACTGTTTGACTGCGGCGAGGAAGCCTCATACGAAGACTACGACGACGAGAGCGGCGAGGGTGAAACTGAGGTGAACTTCAACGGCGGCGTGATACAGAGCATTGACGCCAACGGCAACATGTATGGCTATTACGTGACCGCTGAGGACGAGAACACATATTTTATATATACTGCCGACGGCAAACTGGAGTACACCGACAACCTTTACTCCTGCGCTACAAAGGACGGCGTGAAGTATAACCCATCGTCCAACGGACTCAACCCCTTGTGGGATTGCAGCGAGGACGGCACGGTGCTCGTGGGCGGTGGCGTAGGCTCCATGGGCTTCGGCGCATACAACTATCCCGCTCTGGCATACATCGACGACGCATCATCGTCCATCGACCGTGTGCAGTCTGTACGCAGCAATGTGGGTGTTAAGCTCACCGCCAGTGGTGCACTGTTTGTTACTGGCGAGTATGGCAAGGCCACTGTATACAACGCTGCAGGTGCCGTTGTCGCCGAAGGCGGACAGGGCAAGGCGTTCAACATGGCCGGCAAAGCCTCTGGAACATACATCGTGAAGGTGGACACCGCCAACGGAACAAAGACATTCAAGGTGGCAAAATAAAGAATGGCAACGATTGGATTGCAACACGCAAGTATATGGATGAAGGTCGTGGGCTTTGTGCTCACGGCCTTTGTCGCTTCTGGAGGCGCAAAGGCGGCAGCGGTGGACAGCATGAAGGTGGGCAACTGTGCCGGACGCACCGTTTCATACCAGAAAGTGAGCAGTGTGGACACGGCCGGAGCCGCCGTCTACTATCCCGAAACCGTCATGCAGGCTTACAAGGGATGCCGCATAACGGCAGTGGAGATAGGGCTTAACGACAAGACGGGCTGCGACTCTGTCTCGTTCTTCGTAGCGCGCAGCCTTGCCGGAGAGCCTCTCTATGAGGCGAAGTTCACCGCCGCCAAGTCGGGCATGGCCACATTCCGGCTGGCCGAGCCATACACGCTCGACGGTCAGGCTGTATATGTAGGCTACAAGGTGGTGGGGGCAAGGATGCTTTGCTATAGCAACGCCCTTGTCAACGACAGCGAATGGGTGCTTAAGGACACTGCTGGCTGGCAGCCTTACGACGGTCAGACCACCGGGCTATGTGCCACGCTGAGGCTCACGGTGAAGGGCGACTCGCTGCCCAAGGGCGACATCCGTCTCACGGGAATGGTGATGCCGGAATATTCGCTGACCAACACCGCAATACCTTTTAGCGGCAGTTTTGTCAATCTCGGAGCCGAGAGGGTGAGCCAGTTGACTGTAGACTACATAGTCAACGGTCAGGCTGTGGCCTCTGAAACGGTCGACGGATTGGCTGTGGAGCCGAGGCGCAAAGGCTCGTTTGCGCTCTCAGGCTTGCAGCTTGCCGCCGAAGGCGAGCCACAGGTGCAGGTGGCGGTGAGTCGTGTCAACGGTTTGCCCGACTGCATTCCGGCTGACAATGCGTCGAGAACGTCGTCGATGGTGGTGCGCAATAGCTTTGTCAAGCGCAAAACCCTGCTTGAGGTGTTCTCAACAGAGCTTTGCCCGCAGTGCCCTGCAGGACACGAGGAGATAAACCGCGTGCTTGGCGGAAAGGGCGACGTTGTCGAGGTGGGCCACCACTCGGGCTTCTTTACCGACTCGCTCACTGTGGATGCAAGTGTGGCCTATGAGTGGTTCTATGGCGGCAGCACTTACGCCCCTGCAGTGATGTTCGACCGCACTTGTATGGCCGACAACTATCCCTCCGTGTTTAGGAATGGAAGCCCCGTTGTGGACATTGCCGACGGAGTGCTTGACTATATATATAATGTGGCGGTCAACACTCCGGCTGTCGTGTCGATTGGACTTAACCGCACGGTCGACCCATCCAGCCGCCGTGTCTGTGTGAATGTCGAAGGGCAACGGCTGCTTCCAGTGGCTTTGCCCGACAGTCTGCGGCTGTTTGTCTATCTGACCGAAGACAGCGTCTTTACCGAAAACCAGCGCGGAGCCTCGGGGTCGTACTGGCACCGCCATTCGCTCCGGCTCAGTCTAACGCCCACATGGGGCGATGCCGTGGGCAGCGGCGAGACGTTTGGCGGTAGCTACGAGGCATCCATACCGCAATCGTGGCGCATGGACAAGATGAATGTAGTGGCCTTTGTGGCCAATGTCAATGCCGCCGACCGCAGCGACTGCCGGGTGATGAACGCCGAAGAAGTGGCACTCGTGGACGGAGGCGATGCCGGTGTGGAGGCCGTTGCCAGTGAAGATTCCTGCGTGCAGGGTGGTGCAACGGTGTTCGACTTGTCTGGTCACGTCATTGCGCGTCTGTCTGTCTGGCCGTCATCCCAGTCTCTTGCGCTCAAGCGAGGCGTATACATTGTGCGTTTTGTGCGTGACGGCAGGACTATGGCGAGCAAGCTTTGCGTAAGCTCTGGCGCAACGCATGTGAGGGACGTGCAATGAGAAGGCTTAGTAGGCACTGCGTCCCTCAATACAAAAGCCCAACAAACATTTTCGGACGCAGCGCCTACTAAGGCTTCCATCTGTGCATTTAGCGAAGAACCCTGAATTTTGCTTTGCCGAATCCGTCCGCATAGCCCGAAATACGCTAAAAAACCTCGCAAAAGCACTGTTTTGTGGCTCTGCAACCCCTAAAATGTGGCAAAAACGCTATTTTTCTGCATTTTTCCCCGTTTTTGTTTTGTATTTCAAAATCCTTTCATACCTTTGCTCGGGATAATAACAATATAAAGTAGGATTAGTTATGAAGAAGATGTATCAATTTGGCACTGCGACAATAGGTGTTGCTTTCGCCGCCTGTCTTTCTTTGTTCATGTCTTCATGTGCTGATGACGACAAGTTGACAAGTTCTCCAGGCAACTTCCATTATGAACAATTAGTTCCCAACAACGACGCGACTGTAGAAGTCGTGCTGGACAGCATATCGTCTCCCATTAAATCTATCGGCGCTTGTCCTACTTGGGCAACCGTTACGAGCGCAGACGGTATGACCAATGGCCACCCGACACTGAACATCAGCGTGAAGCGAAGCAACAGCGGCACTGCCAATTCAGCCGACGTGGTTTTGTTCTCCGAGAACAACGACCGGGTGACTCTGTCGCTGAAGCAGTATGTCAGACTGCTGGACAACATCAATTCGGGTAATGACGCATTCGTTACCGATTGGGAAAAGCAGGATTCCGTGAAAATATACTCCAACGGAAGATTCTCTACGGTGAACCTGCCTTGGGCGTCATCGACAGTGACATCGCTTCCGAGCGCTATCCGCAGCGACGTGAAGAAGGCCGACGGATGGGAAATGGCTTTCAGCGTTCTTGGCGACAGCAATCTGGAAGACTGTAACTACTTCGCCCTCTACAACCGCTATCTGGGCATACTGAGAGTGTTCCTCTTCGTTACCAACTCGTCGACAACAGGCTCGAAGTATTCGTTTGAGGTGAATATGGGTTCTCCGGACAAGAACTGCAAGTTCCCGTTCTATCATGCACTGACCTATGCAATACCTTCAAACCATACGTCTTTGCCTCAGGCGATGAACCTCTTGAACGACGGTACTCCCAGTTCCAACACGTTCAAGTCGTTCTACACTCCATACACGTCAATGACGACAACGTCTCTGCAACGCGGATGGACAGCCTTCGACATCGACATGTCGTCATACTGCCCGACCAACAACAACTGGCTTAATTCTAAAGAGGACCTGAGCTTCAGCTGCAAGACAGAGCTTCAGCAGAAAGTCTCTTTGGAGGGCTCGCTGAAGGCCAACATCACCGGCAAGTACTCGTCGGCAGAGCAGACGGCATCGGCAACGAGCGGTGTAAGTTCTCTGTTGTCAAAGGCTGGGAGCATACTTGGAGACGTTAGCGGCTCTGCCTTGGGCGGCATCCAGAAGCAATTGACGGGAAGTCCATGGAACTTGTACAGCGTCTATTTGGGTACGGCGTGCAACATTGCCGCCTATGCCTACGACATGGTTGTAAGCAATCCGTATAAGAACATAACCGACTCCATGCCCGGTAAGATACAGATGAGCATGACGGGTGAAATCAACCTTTCGGGATACATCTCAAGCCTGGCTGCGAACAGCGTTACGCCCTTGACGATGAACACAAGCAATCTTGCGAAGTACAAGTCGAACATGGGAAAGGGCGTATGGAGCCTTGCTGACGACCCCGTGGTCTATGTGGTTGACGACATGATATTGGGCGATGCCAGGAAATTGAACTTGACTATCAAAGGCAACGGCGTTTACGGTTGTCCCGCTGCAGAAGACTATCACCTGCGCATGGTATCGTTCTTTGACCCCACGAGCATCAAGCTGAACATCAATCCCGAAATGTTCGACGACGTGTCAGACGTGAAGGTGCTTTGCAACTACGGCGTATATACGGACGAAAAGGGCGGACACACCTCACAATACGCAAAGATGATGAGTCTTGACAGGCCGAAGCTGAATATAGTCAAGGAAGGCGAAAAGATGTTCACCTACAGGTCGACAAACTCGTCCAACAAGACCAAGTACCTGTATCTGCCGCACGCGAAGTTCAAGTCGGCACAGCTGGAAGAAACCGACAACAACTGCGCAGTGGTTAAGCAGGAAGGCACGAACTACTACTATTACGGCAGAAAGATGACAACTGCGGAAATTCCTGACATCAAGAACTTCATGATTGCTCCGCAAGTGTATCTGCCCTACACAAAAGCTGACGGCAAGCTTTACGACGGAGAAATGCCGGACTTCGTGGTGTTGGTGAACGTTTCGTTCAAATCACATGGACGCAACTACATCTTCAGCCAGCGCTTCCTTCCCAAGATCGTGAAGATTAACGCAGCGGACTTGAGCGCGAAGTACATCGATCTGAAGAGCTACGCTGACAAGTGCAAGGCTAATCAGGATGTGAACACACTGCAGACAAAGCCCAGCGTAGGAGTGAAGCACGTCAACGGAGACGCCGCAATCCAGAAGACGCTTGACATCTTGAAAGCAGTCATCTACTACAAGTAATGTGTCATCACAACAGTAAACATAAAAATTATAGAACCAATTCATTATTAACAGTAGAAAAATTAAAGTTATGAAGAGATTTAAGTTTTATGCATTGTTGATGCCGTTGACCTTAGGCTTGGCATCTCTCACCGCTTGTTCATCGGACAATGACGATAATAACAATAATGGACGTCAGGAGAGTGGCAAAGTGACTTCGTTTGACCAGGTGAAGTTTCTGCAAAACAACATCATAGAGATTGACTCTTTGGGCAATATGGTACAGCGAGTCAGCGGTGCAAGACTGAACGAAGCCGACTCAACCGAACTCACCGTAGGAGCAGCCGATGTCAATGCCGCTGCAGAAATGTTCAAGAGCTGGTTGTCGCCCGACACCAAGACAGAACTGATTTCTCCGTCAACGGTAGACATGAAGGCAGACTTGAAAGACGCAGACGGCAAGGTGAAGGAAACCGTATACTTCAAGACCGTTACGGACAAAGGCAACGATATCGCTGAAATGACGTTCGAGAAAGGCGGCGTGCTCAAGCATTTCTCCAAAGTAAAGTTCGTCGTTCGCAACACCTTTAGCCTGAACAATCATTCTCCATTCAAGGTTGGTGAATACGAGCAGCACGACACTTATAGTGAGGGCATGCAAAATTGGGTATGTGTAAGAGAGGCAAAGGATGGCGTAGCCGGACTGATGATGTACATAAGCCAAAAAGCTGGTTGGTGGGGCTTTAACTATATCGGAAACTTCGCCACTCCCTCTTTGGCCAAAGCTGCATCTGATGCGTTGAGATTTAACAATAACTGGGATAAATTCGAGGAGTATTTCAAGGCAGCCGGCCAGGAACGACTGTTGAAGAGCGAATACTACTGGATTGACGACTGGAAATACTATGTTGCCGGTGGTGCCGTTTATGCCATCAACCTGTCTAACGGTGATATTGACTGGTTTGAAATCTTTTGGAAGAATCCTAAGAAGCATTTCATCCAGATTAGGACATTCGGCGTGGTAGACGACTGATTCCCGCTCATGTGAAGAAAAGCCTTGAGAAAGGCTGAGTTAAAAAAACACGGTTCCATAAGTGACGTTAAAAACGCACTTAGTACGATTTGCCGTCACTTGCGGAACCGACAATTACCAACCATATAAACATTTACGGTTATGAAGAGATTTAAGTTTTATGCATGGCTGGTGCCGTTGACCTTAGGCGTGGCATCGTTCGCCGCTTGTTCAAATGACAACGACGGAATCCAAAACTCCAATGATTATACACGCAAAGATTCCGTCGTCGATGTGACTTCGTTTGACCAGGTGAGATACCTGCAAAACAACATCATAGAGATTGACTCTCTTGGCAACATGGTTCAGCGTGTTAGCGGAGTAAGGATGAACAATGCCGACTCGACCGAACTTACTGTAGGAGCTGCCGATGTCAATGCCGCTGCGGAAATGTTCAAGAGCTGGTTGTCGCCCGACACCAAGACGGAAGCGACTTCTCCTTCAACGGTGGACATGAAGGCTGACTTGACAGACGAAGGCGGCACGGTGAAGGAAACCGTGTACTTCAAGACCGCAGCCGGCAATGGCGATAACCTTGCGGAAGTGACTTTCAAGAACGGCGGCGTACTCAAGCATTTCACCAAAGTAAAGTTTGTCGTTTCCAGTGCTTTGAAGCAGAACTCGCATACTCAATACGCCATTGGCGACACAGTGAAGCACGATACCTTTGAAGAGGGCGTGCAAAATTGGGTATGTGTCAGGGAGGCGAAGGATGGCGTAGCCGGATTGTTGATGTACATAAGCGATAGAAGAGGTGCATGGGGTGAAGTCTATAATATAGCTAACTTCGCTACTCCCTCTTTGGCCCGAGCTGCATCTGAAGCGATAAGGAGCAACAACAGCTGGGATACATTCGCGACATATTTCAAGGAAGCCTCCGGCCAGGATCGTCTGAACAAGGGAGATTACTACTGGATAGACCAGCGGACATACTATGTTATTGGCTGTCGTGTTTATTCCATCAGACTGAGCGACGGTGACCCCAAATCGTTTGAGATTGTGTGGGCGAATCCTGAGAATCGTTTCATCCAAATCAGGACATTCGGCTTAGTAGACTGATTTCCGCATATGTGAAGAAAAGCCTTGCGAAAGGCCGAGTTAAAAAATGACGGCTCCATGAGTGACGGCAAAACGCACTTGGTACGATTTGCCGTCACTTACGAAACCAACCGTCACCAACCATATAAATACATTGAATGTTATGAAGGGGTTTAAGTTTTATGTATTGATGATGCCGTTGGCCTTAGGTTTGGCATCCCTCACCGCTTGTTCAAATGACAATGACGGAAATCAAAATAACGGCCAAGGTTCGAAAACGGATTCTATAAGCGCTGACTCCGTCCGTGACGTGACTTCGTTTGATCAGGTAAGATTCCTGCAAAACAACATCATAGAGGTTGACTCTTTGGGTAATATGGTTCAGCGTGTCAGCGGAGTGAGATTGGACAAAGCCGACTCAACCGTACTTTCCGTAGGAGTGGAAAACATCGCAGAGGCTACGGAAATGTTCAAGAGCTGGCTGTCGCCCGACACCAAGACGGAAACCATTTCTCCGTCAACGGTAGACTTGAAGGCTGACTTGGCAGACGGAGACGGCAAGGTGAAGGAAACCGTATACTTCAAGGCCGCTACTGGCGATGGAGATGACATCGCGGAAATGACTTTCAAGAACCGTGGTGTGCTCAAGCACTTCTCTAAAGTGAAGTTTGTCCTTCCCAAAGCTTTGGGCTTTAACTCATATACTCCATATCATGTTGGAGACTGGGAGCAGCACGATACCTATGAAGAAGGCTTGCAAAACTGGGTATGCGTCAAAGAGGCGAAAAACGGTGTAGCCGGGTTGATGGTGTATATAAGCAAAGAAAGTGCAAGATGGAGCTTGTTATGCATCAAAAACTTTGCTTCTCCCTCTTTAGCCATAGCTGCATCTGAAGCAATGAGGGCAAATAGTAATGACTGGGATACATACGTGGAGTATTTCAAGAATGCCGGTCAGGATCGTCTGAACAAGAGCGATTACTACTGGATAAACGACTGGAGATACTTCTTTTTCTGGACTGGCGTCAACGCCATTAACTTGTCTAACGGCGATATTGACTGGTTTGATATTTGCTACAAGAGATCCCACCATCATTACATCCAAGTCAGGACATTCGGTTTAGTAAACTGATTCCCGCTTATGTGAAGAAGAGCTTTGATAAAGGCTGAATAAATTAACGACGGTTCTGTAAGTGACGGTAAAACGCACTTGGCATGATTTACTTTCACTTATAGAACCGGCAATTGACAAACAATACATACACGTAAACAATTATGAAAAGACTTAAGTTTTATGCATTGCTGATGCCGTTGACCTTGGGTGTGGCATCTCTCGCTTCTTGTTCGTCAGACAGTGACAACAACTCAGGCCAGGGGCATCCTGAGAGTGGCGATGTGACTTCGTACGACCAGGTGAGATACCTGCAGAACAATATTGTAGAGATAGACTCTTTGGGCAATGTGGTTCAGCGTGTCAGCGGTATTCCTTTGGACAGTTCTGATACGACAGTACTTTCCATTAAGGTGGCCGACGTCGAAGCTGCCAAGAAAATGTTCGTAAGCTGGTTGTCGCCCGACACCAAGACAGAACTGATTTCTCCGTCTACAGTAGACGTGAAGGCTGCTTTGGCGGATGGAGACGGCAAGGTAAAGGACACTGTGTACTTCAAGGCTGTGACAAGCGGAAAGGAAGTGGCAGAAATGACCTTCGCAAAGAGTGATGTGTTCAAGCACTTCTCCAAAATCCAGTTCGTAACAGGATGGCCATCGCCGTTCAAAGAAGGTCGTACTCCATACCATGTGGGTGAATTCGAAAATTACCCGACCTTTGAAGAGGGAACGAAAAAATGGGTTTGCGTAAGAGAGGCCAAAGACGGTGTGTCAGGTATGTTGATGTACATAAGCGGCTTTACAGGCCACCGTTACGGAGTTGCAAAGCTCAAGAACTTCGCTTCACCCTCTTTGGCAAGAGCTGCTTCTGAAGAATTGAGACAGGACTGGGATAGATTCGTGGGATATTTCAAGGCCGCCGATCAAGACTTGGTGAGCGGAGAATACTTCTGGATAAACGACTATAAGTTCTATCTCGTTGCTGGCGGTCCTTATGCCATCAGACTGAGCGACGGTGATGTCGACTGGTTTGATTTCATTTACAAGGATCCAAGAAAGCGCTACATCCAGATTAGGACATTCGGTTATGTGAATAACTGATTTCCTACAATTAGACTAATTTACTAAGGGTGGTATAAACCACCCGGCATTTATATACGGTGAAATTTTATAGAACAACACTAAATCTTTTAGTAACAATCGTTTCCGTGCATGCCTTCTGGGCGTGCACGGAAAATTGTGATGATAGCAAAGCCCCTGTTGTAACCACAAATAAGGAAATTCTGGTGCTCTTTGAGCCTAACGCTTTGGGCGACTTTGGTTACAACGATTTGATTTATAGGGGACTGGTAGAGAGCATGAACAGCGACAGCCTGTCCGGCGTCAAGGTAAACTACTACAATCCAAAGTCCATGACCGAAGCTAAAAAGATGATTGGCGCATGGAAGGATGACACGCTGCGCAGCAAGAAAAAGCTCCTTGTACTGGCCAATGCTACATACAGGAAGGCATTGGACTCGGTATTTTCTAAATTCCCGTTGGACACGGCATCAAGAAAAATCCTTCTCTTTGAGAGCAACAAAGTGGACATGAAGGGTGTTCACACCTTCCATCTGTCCCTCTACGGCATGTCCTATATCTCGGGAGCCGTGGCTGGAAAGCTGAACACTACGCCTCTCATAGTAGTAGCCAACTCCACAGATACCATCACCGAGCATGCGGCCGTCGGGTTTTCCGACGGCTTTGAAGCCTATGGCGGCAAGCGGGCAGACATCAGCAAGGTATATCTGTCCAACTCAAATGCCGGATACAACATGTCTGACTCCGTCTACCGGCAGATGTACGAATGGGCAAAAAACTACAACTTTATATTCCCGATGATTGGCGGCTCCGCAAAGGGCGTTTATCGGTATATGCGCGAAACGCCCAAAGGGCTGTTCACCGTTGGGGTTGATGTGGACCAGAGCGACTTGTGCTCCCAGATAGTTGGAAGCATGGTCAAGAGGATGAACACTGTTTTTGGTTCATTCCTTAAGAATTGGGCTGCGGACAAACCTCTGCCCACAAGCGTCACCTACGGTCTGCATAGCGGCTATACGGACTGGGTGCAAGGCCAGATAGACCTGAAGAGTCTGGGAATAGACCTGCAAGAAATAAAGGCCAAGGCCATCCAAAAAGAATCGGAATATGAGAAATTTTAGCTTGCTGATAGCGGCTTTGTTGCTTGCGTTCAACATGGTGTCCTGCAAAGACGACAAAACATCGGGCGAAGAAGATGCGTCAGGGTATGTAACAAAGAAAATTGCAGTGGTGCTCCCCATGCAGGACGGGCAGGAAGCCCACTGGAAAAGAACCCTGAAGCAGTGTGCCGAAGACTTGAAGAAAGCGTATCGGGGGCAGTCGGTTGGCTTCAGCCTTGAGTATGAGTGGTATGACGAAGCCACGGAAAACATAGACAACCTGGCAGACAAGCTGGCCAAGCGGCAAGACATCGTTGCCGTCATCGGCGGAAAATATTCAGACCACGCCCAGACGATGGCCACCAAGCTTTGCAACGAGTCTGTCAAAAAGCCGTTCTTTACCCTTGCCACCACCGAAGAACTCGTGCGCTCCTTTTCGGGTACGGGGTGCCTGTGGGCGCTCACCGAGACCGACCTTTCCCAGTGCGAGACTCTCCTGTGGCAGGCCTATTCTTACGGAGGAAAGCGCGTGGCTCTCATTGCCAACGGCAAGTCCATGTACGGCAAAACGTTTGTCGACTGGTTTGGCTTCCAGGTGACAGAGCTGGATATGGAGTCGGCCGGCATCTTCGACTACGGCAACACCTCTATACGTGATGCGGCAGTTGAGGCGGCCAGGTCAAAAGCCGACTTCCTGATATGCGCCCCAAGTTCCATTGACGACATCAAGGTCATTGAGGATGCAATGGCCGAACAGGCCAAAACCGGAGAAGTCGCTCCGCCGCGTTGCCTGTATTCCGACATTGCCTTTGGCAGCAACGTCCTCGCCCGGCTGGGCAGCACCATTGAAGGACTGGAGGGCGTGGCCGTCGGTTCCGACCCGAGCAGCGGTTTCGATGTGCGCTATGAGGCTACATACAAGGAACTGCCTATTGGCGGAGAGGCGCAGGTGTATGACGCCGCGACAATACTCGGCTACGCCTTTTTCATTCAGCACCAGACCGACACTATGTCGCTCAACACCGCGATAAAGACTCTTGTTGACGGACGTTACGAGTTTGACTATTCGCCCACGGTTGAAGGAATGAGCAGTTTCATCTCTGCCTTGGCTGCCGGCAAGTATCCCGACCTGCGTGGAGTGTCAGGAACTTTGGATTTCGACAAGAATGTCTACACCAACGTGCTTTCCAGCACATACTATTCTTATAAGGTGTATGGCGGCAAATACATCATCCTTGACTATATCTCCAATAACGGTTCGGCTCACACCACTTCTTCGTTGGCCAACTGGAATTGGAAGTCAACTCATGTGCAGGATATTGACGACAAGGATGTCTCCGGTATTGTCTATCCCGCCCTGCACGACAAGTGGGCTCTTCTCGTGGCCGCTTCGTCGGGATGGGACAACTATAGGCACCAGGCCGACGTGTTCTATATCTACCAACTGCTGAAGAAGAACGGCTATACCGACGACCACATCGTGCTGATAGCCGAAGACGATATTGCCAACAATCCCAACAACCCTAACAAAGGCTATGTGGCGGTACGCATTGGAGGCGAGAATGTACGTACGGGCGTTGAAGTTGACTATCACACTTCCGACCTGAAGCCTGAAGACATCAAGTCCATACTCTGCGGAGAGCGTAGCGACAGACTCAAGCGCGTTATTTCCGCTGATAGCACCGACAATGTGTTCCTGTTCTGGAGCGGCCATGGCTTGCCGGGTGAGCTTGAGTGGTTGGAAGAGAAGAAAGGTTTCTCCAAAGACCTGGCCAAGGCAACTTTCAAGGCTGCGGCGGAAAAGAAATGCTACAGGAAAATGCTGTGCCTGATTGAGACTTGCTATGCCGGCAGTGTGCTCCCGGCCATCAAAGGCTTGCCGGGAATACTTGCGCTCACCGCTTCCGGAGCCAACGAAACGTCTAAGGCGGAGGTGCGCAACAACGACCTCGGCGTCTGGATGTCCAATCGGTTCACCATGACTTTCCAGGAGTGTGTAGAGACCAATCCCCAAATGAGTCTGCGCGACCTCTACTACAAGTTGTTCACAAACACCGTTGGTTCCCACGTCACTCTGTTCAACGCCAATAACTATGGCAACCTCTACAAGAACGACATAGGGGAGTTTCTATAACGCCTCCATAGCGTTTTGCATATTATAGCAAAGGTGGCATTTACGAGTCATAAATGCCACCTTTGCTATAACTGAGTTATAATCCTTGTTAAGGGCAGTTGTGGAATTAGCCCGATTCTGCGAAAGGCCAATACCGCTACAGCTCGTTTAATGGAAAAAGTTTTTTTGTCAGTGGTTGTTTTTATAGTAATGCCCAACAAATCAACTTTCACATTACTATATTCAGTGTTGGACCAACGGGACTCGAACCCATAATGACAGAACCAAAACCTGTAGTGTTACCATTACACCATGGTCCAAAACCTCCTTACGAGGTGCAAAGGTAATGGTTTCCACCGTCATGGCCAAACAAAAGAACTCCTTTTTTTAGAACTCCCTCTGTGCAGTCGGAAGGCTTAGTAGGCGCGTGCGTCCTCGCCTCGCCCCTCTCAAGTCAAAAGTAAAACAGTATGTTTCGGGCGCAGCGTGGACGCAGCGCCTACTAAGGCAGCCATTGTGCCTTCCATCCAAGTATGCACGCGCCTGCTAAGTTTGCCTTGTCGGTTTCGCACGCTCACGTCCTTTGCAACCCGGTTGCACAAAGATAGATATACCTTTGCATAAGATAAGCTGCACTCGGGCAACTTGAGAACAAGTTCTCTTGTCTCTCGCTTGCATTATCTTTGCACCAGATAACAAAAAACGAAAAATAACGGAGGAACAAGTATGGAAAAGACAACCGGCAATCCTGCAAAACATTGTCATTGCCATGACCACACCCACGGCCATGACCATTGCCACGAGCATGAACACAGCCATTCTCACGGTGGCTTGAAGGGACAGATCCTTTTGATAGCCGTCACGGCAGTGCTGCTGGCCGGAGCCGTGGCGGTGGAGAAGTGCTGCGCATTGGCCACTTGGCAGCTGCTCCTGGTGTATCTCGTGCCCTATCTTCTCGTTGGCCACGACACGCTTCGCGAGGCGGCGGAGGGCATCCTTCACGGCGACGTGTTCAACGAGCACCTGCTCATGTCCGTGGCTACCGTCGGCGCACTGGCCATCGGTTTTCTTCCCGGTGCGGAGACAGAGTTCCCGGAGGCCGTGTTTGTTATGCTTTTCTTCCAGATTGGCGAACTGTTTGAGGGCTACGCCGAGGGACAGAGCCGCCGCAGCATATCGCATCTGATGGACATACGCCCCGACACGGCCAATGTTGAGCGTAGCGGGGAGGTTCTGACGGTGTCGCCGGAGGAGGTTGCCGTGGGCGAAACCATTGTTGTCCGGCCTGGCGAGAAGATTCCTGTAGACGGGAAAGTGGTTGAGGGAACGTCCTCGCTCAACACCACGGCACTCACGGGCGAGAGTGCTCCTCGCGACGTGGCCGAGGGCGACGCGGTGGTGTCGGGTTGCATAAACCTTAGCGGAGTGCTTCGCGTGCGCACCACCAAGGCGTTTGGCGAGAGCACCGTGACCAAGATAATACAGCTCGTTGAGGGAGCCGACAGTGTGAAGTCGCGCAGCGAGTCCTTCATAACAAGGTTTGCGCGCGTGTATACCCCCGTTGTTGTCATTGCCGCAGTGCTGCTGGCTCTTGTGCCGCCGCTGTTTTCCGCCGAAGGCATTGTGGCTTCGTTCTCCACATGGCTCCACCGTGCGCTGATATTCCTTGTCGTCTCGTGTCCCTGCGCGTTGGTCATCAGCGTGCCGCTCACCTTCTTTGCCGGTCTCGGCGGAGCTTCGCGCAAGGGCATACTCGTCAAGGGCAGCGCCTATATGGATGCCCTGGCCAGTGTCGACACCGTTGTGTTCGACAAGACAGGCACTCTCACACGCGGAGAGTTTGCCGTCGAGGCAGTCCATCCCGACGACTTCGATGCCCGCGAACTGCTTCACCTTGCCGCCCACGTGGAGCACTATTCCACCCATCCCATTGGCGAAGCCCTGCGCTCGGCCTTCCCCGACGAAGCTGTCGACGGCTGTCAGGTGGCCGAAGTGGTGGAGACGGCCGGACAGGGCATCACCGCACGCGTTTCGGGTCGCACGGTGAGTGTGGGCAACTCGAAGATGATGGACCGGCTTGGCGTGGAGTGGCACGACTGCCACCATATAGGTACGATTATCCACGTGGCCGTCGACGGACGCTATGCCGGTCACATCGTGATTAGCGACCGCATAAAGGACGACAGCCAGCGAGCCATTGCCAACCTGAAATGCCTCGGCGTGAGCCGTACGGTGATGCTCACGGGCGACCGAGACGAGGTGGGGCGCGACGTGGCCAGCCGGCTTGGCATGGACGAGTGCCACACCGAACTGTTGCCAACCGACAAGGTTGCTCACGTGGAGCGGTTGCTGAAGGAGAAGGGTAGGGGCAGCAGGCTGGCCTTTGTGGGCGACGGCATCAACGATGCACCCGTGCTGCGCCGCGCCGATGTGGGCATTGCCATGGGAGCCTTGGGCAGCGATGCTGCCATCGAGTCGGCCGACGTGGTGCTGATGGACGACCAGCCGTCCAAGATAGCCACAGCCATAGCCACAGCCCGCCGCACCATCTCCATAGCCCGCCAGAACGTGTGGTTTGCCATAGGCGTAAAGGTGGCCGTGCTCGCCCTCGCCGTTGTCGGTCTCGGCACTATGTGGATGGCGGTGTTTGCCGACGTGGGCGTGACGGTGCTCGCCGTGCTCAATGCCATGAGAGCCTATGCTGACGCAAGTGAAGAGTGAAGAAGCAACGCTCGGCGGCCGAAGGGAAAGCCAATGAAGAGTGAAGAATTGCTGCGCCAAACCATACGCATCAATCCTGCCCGAAAAAATCATATCGATTTTGCCCAAAGATTGCATATATCTTTGGGCAAAATTGTATCTATTTCCATCCAAAATAGATGCGATTTTTCGCAGCATCTGCAATGTGTTGTGTCATAGATGTTTGCAAGGCCGACTCCTGTGAGACTCTTCCCGATATCGCGTTGTGAATAAGGCGGACAAGAATCGAGGCTGCAAACAAGTGGCTCCTGCATTTTCGTTCCACATATTTTTTGTTTTGTCTGCGAATTGCAGTACCTTTGCACCGCCTTTAAGCGCAAATTTAAGGTTGCCCTGATAGTTCAATGGATAGAATAGCTCTCTCCTAAAGAGTAGATCCGAGTTCGATTCTCGGTCGGGGTACGGAGCAATGAGCCAGGTGTTGTCGCTGACAACCTTGGCTTTTGTTGTTCCTTGCGGCGACGACTCGGCGGCTTGCCCGTTATGCTGTTGGCGGCTTTGCCTGTATAGGCAAGCATTTGGCCGGCGCAACCGAACGTTTTTCCCCCAAACAAAAATCCCATGACTCCATTTCACAGCCTGGCTACCGACATTCCCAAACCCGAGCGGTTCACGTTTCCGTTCTGCTACGAGCCTCATCCTCTGTGCCTCCTTGCCGCCGCCGAAGTGCAGCGCTACATTGCCGGCTCGGCGGCGTGGCGCGACGAGATAGGACGGGGAAAGATGTTTGGAGTGCTCGTTGTGGAGAGCGAAGGCCGTCTTGGCTACCTTGCCGCCTACTCCGGGCTGTTGCAGGGGCGCAACGACTGGCCTTTCTTTGTGCCGGCTGTGTATGACCTCTTGCAGCCAGACGGCGTGTTCCGTCAGGGCGAGAGGGCTATAGAGGCCGTGGGGCGCGAGATAGCCGAGCTTGAAAACAGCGGCCGATACCGCGCTTTGACGGAGCAAGCCCGGTCTGTGCGTCTTGAAAACGAGGCGGAGGAGCAAGCCTACAAGGCTCTCATGGCCGAGGCGAAGGCTCGGCGCGACGCTCAGCGAAGCGGTTCCGCCCTCACCGAGGAGGCCTGCAAGGCTCTCGTCAGGGAGAGCCAGCACATGAAAGCCGAGCTGCGGCGCATGCGCAAACGCCACGCCGAGCGTCTGGAGGCGGCGGAGCGTGAGGCCGAAGCCGTGCGCCTTGACATAGAACGGCTGAAAACCCGACGCCACGCCATGTCCGACGACCTGCAGCGGTGGCTCTTCTCGCAGTTTCAGATGCTCAACAGCAGGGGTGAGAGGCGCAGTCTGCTCGACATCTTCGCAGACTCTGCGGGCAGCGTGCCGCCCTCGGGAGCCGGCGAGTGTTGCGCTCCCAAACTGCTCCAGTATGCCTTCTCCCATGGCTTGCGGCCAGTGTGCATGGCCGAATTTTGGTGGGGCGAGTCTCCCAAGGCCGAAGTTCGCCACCACCTGAGCTACTATCCGGCGTGCCGAGGCAAGTGCAAACCCATACTCGAATACATGATGCAGGGCATGGACGTAGACCCCGACCCGTTGGCCGGCGGGCGCGATGCCGACACTGTTGAGGTGGTCTATGAGGACTGTGCTATGGCTGTGGTCTTCAAGCCCTCAGGCATGCTTAGCGTTCCGGGCAAGTCGGCGCGGAAGTCCGTGCTGTCCGAACTGCGTCGGATGTGGCCTTCGGCCGAAGGGCCTCTGCTTGTCCACCGGCTCGACATGGACACCTCGGGACTGTTGGTGGCCGCCAAGACCATGGCCGCCTACGTCAACCTGCAGCGCCAGTTCGCCTCGCGCTCCATACGGAAAACCTATGTGGCTCTGCTTTCCCGTCGTCCCGACCGTCCCGAGGCGGGCGTTATCAGCCTTCCGATGCGCCCCGACCCGCTCGATCGTCCCCGGCAGGTGGTTGACGAAGTGCATGGCAAGGCTGCGCTGACCGAATATCGGATAGTGGGCGAGAGCCTTGGCCTTACGCGCGTGTCTCTCGTTCCCCGCACCGGACGCACCCACCAGCTGCGTCTGCATTGCGCCCACGAACTTGGTCTCGGCGCTCCCATCGAGGGTGACGCCCTCTACGGACGCGGTGCGCAGCGGCAGTCTTCTCCGTCGCAACGCCTTTTTCTTCACGCCCAAAGCATTGAACTGCTCCATCCAGTCACCGGCCAACCCCTCCGTTTCGAGCGTGAAGCCGATTTCTGACCGCATTGTTCTGCTTCGATACCCACGGCGCAAGTTGAAGCCGTTGTCACAGAAAACCTTGCCTTTTGCTTCTCTTTGCGCAGAAAACGCGCAATTTGTTTGGCGGGTCAAAACAAATTGCGTACCTTTGCACTCGCTTTAAGTAAACAGCGATTACGGTGGATGTAGTTCAGTTGGTTAGAGCGTCAGATTGTGGTTCTGAATGTCGTGG
>CAVGKZ010000044.1:0-16042 GCA_963630025.1 bacterium
TAGCGCTCCTGGTTTGGGACCAGGTGGTCGCAGGTTCGAATCCTGTCGCCCCGACATTCTGAAAGCAATGCATAAGCATGAAAAGACAAATTCCCTTGGACTTTACGAAGTTCAAGGGAATTTGCTTTTTCGAAACTTGACATAATCCGCATTACGGGTTAGCGGATTTTCGGGTCGCCCACTACACCCAACTTATTGGCTTAGTTTTTCCCTTCGGATGCCGAACGTTGTTCCCTATTTCATTATTCGGCGCAAGTTCATTCTTCATCTTGGCTTCTTCGAGGCTATGACAAATGCTGTTCTTTGATTTGTCTGGAGTAGTGCAATTTGGTTTTCGAGCTGACCCGTAAGTTGGCAGGTTTCTATGAGAAAGTTGCCTATTTTCTCATGGAAAGTTGGCTAATCTTGGGAGGCACTCTTTTTTTTGGGGGGTCTTTCGAGTTGTTATTCATCATAAGTATCACAACCTAATGCTCCAAATGAATCGGCTGTGCGGATATTGCAAGAAAAGGCGATGAAAATTTGGAAGAACAAAATAAAATCACTACCTTTGCGTCCGCAAAACATCAAGGATGCGCTTGTAGCTCAGTTGGTAGAGCACCTGACTCTTAATCAGGGTGTCCAGGGTTCGACCCCCTGCAGGCGTACAACTCAAGGAAGTGTACCTGTATCAGGTGCACTTTTCCTTTTTTCAGCAAGCTCGACATCAGCATCCATTTGCGAAAGGCGCTGCCCCTTTGCCTGTTTCTTGTTCATAGAAAGGTTGGGGAAAGTAATCAATCTCTTTTTTTTCTTGATAGTAGTGCCCAAACAATAATTAAGCTGATTCTTAATATTTTTTAGACGGTGCGCTTTGTCTTTTCCACTATATAATGACTACCTTTGCGACATAAAACCATAAGTAAAGTAAACAAAATGGCAGAATCAATAGACATTCGTGAACTGAATATACGGATAGAACAGCAAAGCTCTTTTGTGACAAACCTCACGACTGGAATGAACCAGGTCATCGTCGGACAGAAGCATCTTGTGGAGTCGCTTCTCATAGGTCTGCTTAGTGACGGCCACATACTGCTTGAGGGTGTGCCCGGACTGGCCAAGACGCTTGCCATAAAGACTCTCTCACAGCTGATAGACGCTGACTACAGCCGCATACAGTTCACTCCCGACCTGTTGCCGGCCGACGTTGTGGGTACGATGATATACTCGCAAAAGGACGAGAAGTTTCAGGTGAAGAAAGGCCCGGTGTTTGCCAACTTCGTTTTGGCCGACGAGATAAACCGTGCTCCGGCCAAGGTGCAGAGTGCGTTGCTTGAGGCTATGCAGGAGAAGCATGTGACCATAGGTAGCGAGACGTTTAAAATGCCGTCGCCTTTCCTCGTGATGGCCACACAGAACCCCATTGAGCAGGAGGGAACCTATCCGTTGCCCGAGGCTCAAGTGGACCGTTTCATGCTCAAAGTGGTCATAGGCTATCCCACGATAGAGGAGGAGAAGAGCATAATCCGCGAGAACATTCGTGAAAGTCTGCCCACGGTATCGCCCGTGTGCTCGGTAGACGAGATACTGAAGGCCAGACAAGTGGTGCGCGACGTGTATATAGACGAGAAGATAGAACAGTATATTGCCGACATCGTGTTTGCCACGCGCTATCCCGACCGCTACGGACTGAAGGAACTCAAGGACATGATTTCGTTTGGCGGCAGTCCTCGTGCCAGTATCTCGCTGGCCAAGGCTTCGCGAGCCTACGCTTTTGTGAAGCGTCGTGGCTATGTGGTGCCCGAAGACGTGCGTGCCGTGGCCCACGACGTGCTGCGCCACCGCATCGGACTGACCTATGAGGCGGAGGCAAGCAATGTGACGAGCGAGGAAATAGTGAGCCGTATTATAAATAAGGTGGAAGTGCCCTGATCTAAAAGTCACAATAGATGGACACACAGGAAATTATAAGGAAAGTACGGAAGATAGAGATAAAGGCACGCGGACTGAGCAACAATATCTTTGCCGGACAGTATCATTCAGCTTTCAAGGGGCGTGGTATGGCTTTCAGCGAAGTAAGGGAATATCAGTATGGCGACGATGTGCGTGACATTGACTGGAATGTCACGGCACGCTTCCATCGTCCTTATATCAAGGTGTTTGAGGAGGAGCGGGAGCTTACCGTAATGCTCCTGATTGACGTGAGCAGTTCGCTCGACTTCGGCACTTCGCACCAGATGAAGCGCGATATGGTGACGGAAATAGCCGCCACACTCGCTTTCAGTGCCATACAGAACAACGACAAGATTGGAGTGGTGTTCTTCTCCGACCGGATAGAAAAGTATATCCCGGCCAAGAAGGGGCGCAAGCACATACTGTATATCATACGGGAGATGCTTGATTTTGAGCCGCAGAGTCGCAAAACCGACATAGGCAACGCCATAGACTTCCTGTCAGGCGTGATGAAACGCAGGTGTACGGCATTCCTCTTGAGCGACTTCTACGATCGTGCCGACTTCAGCCACAGGCTTACGGTATGCAACCGCAAGCATGACCTTGTGGCAATACAGGTTTACGACCGCCGTGCAAGCGAGTTGCCCGATGTAGGGCTGATGAAGATAGTGGATGCCGAGACAGGTTATGAGCAGTATGTTGACACTGGCTCGCGCAAGCTCCGCAACTCCTACCACAAGTATTGGCTCATGCGCCAGTCGCAGTTGCACGAAACGTTCAGCAAGAGCAATGTTGACAACGTTTCCGTGGCCACCGACGGCGATTTCGTCAGCCAGTTGATGTCGCTCTTCCGCCAACGCAGCTGATGCAGCTTGCCGACCGAAGTCAAAAAGAAACAAGGCGACACAAATCAAGAAAGATGAAGATGAAAAAGTCATTGACCACCATATTGCTCCTCATTGTCGGGGCTTTGAGTCTGTCGGCACAGGTTACTGTCGAGGCCACAATCGACTCGATAGAGATGCTGATAGGCCAGCAGGTACACGTGACCGTAAAGGCTACGGCTCCGGAGCAGCAGACCGTGGTGTTCCAACACCTGAAACCGAGGCAGATACTGACTCCCGGGGTGGAGATAGTGGACGTTGCCGACCTTGGCTCCAAGCCAGTTGACAACGGCATGGCCGTCAGTCAGCGCCGATACACTCTGACCTCGTTTGACGGAAAACTGTATTACCTTCCTCCATTTACCGTAAAGGTGGGTGGCAAGCAGTATAAAAGCAAGAGCCTTGCGCTGAAAGTGATTGAGGTGGAGGTAGATACAACACAAGTGGACAAGTTCTTCGGTCCGAAAGACGTGCAGGACAATCCCTTTGAGTGGGCAGAATGGGCACCATTGTTTTGGGCTTCGGTACTTATGGTGGTGCTCTTCGTTGCGGCATGCTACCTTTATATACGTCTGAAGCAAGGCAAGCCGGTGGTTACTCCAAAGCTCAAGATGGTGCGCCGCCTGTTGCCACACCAAAAGGCCATGAAAGAGATTGAGCAGATAAAGGCCGACCGCATGGTAAGTTCCGAGAACCAGAAGGAATACTACACCAAGCTGACCGACACTCTGCGCAAATATATAGAGGAACGCTACGGCTTCAACGCCATGGAGATGACTTCCACGGAGATAATAGACCGGCTGACGCACACCGGCGATGCAAAAGCCATTGACGAACTGACCACACTTTTCCGCACAGCCGACCTCGTGAAGTTTGCCAAGTTCTCGGCTCTCATCAACGAGAACGACATGAACCTCGTGTCGGCCATCGACTTCATCAACTCAACCAAGCTCGACACTCCGCCTGTGGAGCAGGTGCAGCGCCCGAAACTCACCGAAGAGGAGAAGCGTACCGTAAAGAGCCGGCGCACACTTGTGGCAGTCATTGCCGTTTCAGCGGCCGTTTGTCTGGGTTTGCTGGTGTATGTGGTTTATGAAACATATCAACTGTTACAATAAAGGGGAGGAATAAGCTATATGGAATTTGCCAACAAAGAATATTTCTTCCTGCTCCTGCTCATCATACCATACCTGTTGTGGTATGTGATGTACAGGAAAAAGAGCGAGCCAACCATGCGCATGGGCGATACTTTTGTTTTCCGTTACGCTCCAAAGAGCTGGAAAGTGCGCCTCATGCCGCTGCAACCGATATTGCGTGTGGCAGCCTTCTGCTTTCTGGTGATTGCTTTGGCACGCCCCCAAACAAGCAATTCGTGGAGCAACAAGTCGGTTGAGGGCATCGACATAATGCTGGCCATGGACGTGTCCACGTCTATGCTGGCCGAAGACCTCAAGCCCAACCGTATAGAGGCGGCCAAACAGGTGGCTGCGGAGTTTGTTTCCGGACGACCGAACGACAATATCGGACTGACAATCTTTGCCGGAGAGGCTTTCACCCAATGCCCCATGACCACAGACCACTCCTCTCTGCTCAGTCTGTTGCAGGGTGTGCGCACGGATATTGCCGCCCGTGGACTGATACAGGACGGTACGGCCATAGGAATGGGACTTGCCAATGCCGTAAGCCGACTCAAGGACTCCAAGGCAAAGAGCAAAGTGGTTATTCTGCTTACCGACGGAAGCAACAATATGGGTGACTTGTCGCCCATGACTTCGGCAGAAATAGCCCGTAGCTTGGGCATCCGCGTCTATACCATCGGTGTGGGCACCAACAAGGTGGCTCCTTACCCGATGCCTGTGGCCGGTGGAGTGCAGTATGTCAACATGCCGGTGGAGATAGACACCAAGACTTTGAGCAGTATAGCGGAAGCCACCGAGGGCGATTTCTATCGCGCCACCAACACAAAAGAGCTTCACAACATATACAAGGAGATAGACCGGCTGGAGAAGTCGAAGCTCAACGTCACGCGTTTCAGCAAGCGATACGACGCATACCAGCCGTTTGCCCTTGCGGCGGCCGTGCTTCTGCTGCTCGAACTGCTGCTGCGCACGACGGTGTTCAGGCGCATACCATAAGGACAGCCTGACAGATAACCGCCGAAACAAACTTATAGAACCACACTAAACGAGTGTATCATGTTCAGATTTGAATCACCAGAATATCTATATTTACTTGTCGTAATACCGGTATTGGCTCTGCTGCGCCTCATAATGATACGTGGGCGCAGACGCAAGCTGAGGCGTTTTGGCGACCCGAAACTGTTGGCTTCGCTCATGCCCGACGTGTCGCGGTGGCGACCGGAAGTCAAGTTTTGGTTGCTCGAAGCTGCGTTGGCAGTGCTCATACTGATGGCAGCCCGTCCGCAGATGGGCACACGCATAAGCAACGAGAAGCGTGTGGGCATAGAGACGGTGATTGCCATGGACATAAGTAACTCGATGAAAGCCGAAGACGTTACTCCAAGTCGTCTGGACAGAGCCAAGATGATGGTGGAAAACCTTGTGGACAAGTTTACCGATGACAAGATTGCGCTCATCGTCTTTGCCGGCGACGCTTTCGTTCAGTTGCCCATAACGAGCGATTATGTGTCAGCAAAGATGTTTCTGAGCGACATTTCTCCCTCGATGATAGCCACCCAAGGCACCGATATTGCCCGCGCCATTGACATGGGAACGCACAGTTTCACAAGTCAGGAGGGTATAGGCAAGGCCATAATAGTGATAACCGACGGTGAAGACCACGAGGGTGGGGCAGTCGAGGCAGCCCAAAAGGCAAAGAAACTCGGCATGAGAGTATTTGTGCTCGGCATTGGTTCGCCCAACGGAGCACCAGTTCCCGACGGTCAAGGAGGCTATATGAAGGACAACAGCGGCAATACTGTGATGTCTGCCCTCAACGAGGACATGTGCAAACAGGTGGCCGAAGCCGGTGGAGGTGCATATATTCATGTGGAGAACAACAGCAATGCGCAGGAACTACTCAATACAGAACTTGCAAAACTGTCGCAGAAGGAGATGGAATCTGTGGTTTACAGTGACTATGACGAGCAGTTTCAGGCCTTTGGAATAATCGCTTTGCTGTTGCTCATAGTGGAGGTTTGTTTGCTTGAGTGTCGCAGTCCGTTGCTCAAGAACGTCAGTCTGTTCTCCCGAAAGAAACGCGTGATGACTGTGGCCGTATTCGCTTTGCTGTCGTCAACGGCCTTTGCGCAGACCGACAGGCAGTATGTAAGGGACGGCAACAAGGCTTTCCGCACAGGTGACTACGCCAATGCGGAAGTGGCATACCGCAAAGCTGTGGAGAAGAATCCGCGCAATCCACAGGCTGTGTTCAACCTTGGCAACGCTTTGTTCGCCCAGAAAAAGGACTCAGCTGCCGTACAACAGTATGAACAGGCGGCCAAATTGGAAACCAATCCCAAGCGTCGGGCCATGTCATATCACAATATTGGTGTGGTTTGTCAGAGCCATAAGATGTACTCCGAGGCCATAGAGGCTTACAAGGAGGCACTTCGACTCACTCCAAACGACGACGAGACACGCTACAACCTGGCTCTGTGCAAACGTCAGCAGAAGAATCAGCAGAACAAGAACAAGCAGCAAAAGCAGGACAAGAACAAAGGTGACAAAGACAAGCAACAGCAGCAGGACAAACAGCAACAACAAGATAAACAGCAGCAACAGAACAAGCAGAAACAGGAAGACAAGGACAAGATGAGCAAAGAGAATGCCGAGCAGTTGCTCAATGCAGCGGTTCAGCAGGAGAAGAACACTCAGGAACGCATGAAGAAAGCCATGCAGCAGCCCAATTCCCGTAAGTTGCAGAAAAATTGGTGACGAATTATGAAGAGACTAAACATACTTGTCGTACTTTTGTTGGCCGGATTCATTCAGTGTCTTGCCCAACGGCTTATGGGGGAAGCTCCCTCTCAGGTGGCGGTGGGTGAACAGTTCCGACTGACCTATACGATAGGCACACAAAACGTGAGCGGTTTCAGGGCTGGCAATATGTCTAACGCCTTTGAAGTGCTGATGGGGCCAAGTGAATCGAGGCAGTCGAGCTTCCAAATGATTAATGGCCACACCAGTACTTCGTCATCCATCACCTATACCTTTATACTATGTGCTAACAAGAGCGGCTCCTTCACTATTCCGCCTGCGCATATCTCTGTCGGCGACAAGACCATCGCGTCAAATGCTATAAAGATACAGGCCGTCGGTTCGGCACGCAACAGTGGTGGCAGCGGTCGTAGGCAGGATGGAGGACAACCGGCCGCCACTGCGGGAACGCACATTTCCGGTTCTGACCTCTTCATCAAGGTGAGCGCAAACAAGCAGCGTGTGCATGAGCAGGAGCCGATACTGCTCACCTATAAGGTATACACACTTGTCGATTTGACCCAGCTCAACGGTAAGATGCCCGACCTCAAAGGCTTCCATACACAGGAGATACCGTTGCCGCAGCAGAAGAGCTTCAAGGTGGAAACCTACAACGGACGGCCTTACCGAACGGTTACGTGGAGCCAGTATGTGATGTTCCCACAGATTACAGGCAAACTTGAGATACCCAGCATAACCTTTGACGGTGTTGTGGTGCAGCAGAACCGCAGCATAGACCCCTTTGAGGCATTCTTCAACGGTGGTTCCGGATATGTTGAGGTGAAGAAAAAGATTAAAGCTCCGGGACTTACCATACAGGTAGATCCACTTCCTGCACGTCCGGCTGGCTTTTCCGGTGGCGTCGGCCAGTTCAGTATTTCTGCGCAGACCGACAAGTCGAGCGTGAAAGCCAACGACCCCATAAGTCTGCGTGTAGTGGTTAGTGGTCGAGGAAATCTGAAACTGATAAAGGAACCTGTTGTAAACTTCCCGAAAGACTTCGACAAATACAGTGCGAAGATTACTGATAAGACAAAACTTACGGCCAATGGCGTTGAGGGAAACATGATTTTCGACATCATGGCAGTGCCGCGTCATCCCGGAAAGTATGAGATTCCGCCCATTGAATTCACCTACTACGATACCGGAAGCAATGCCTACAAAACCATTCGAACCCAGACTGTCGCCGTCAATGTAGAGAAAGGCAGCGGCAAATCGGTTGTGTCAGACTATACAGGCCAGTCGGATGTGGAGCAGATAGCCAAGGATATACGCTATATCAAGCAGGGCGACACTACGCTTCACAACCGCAACGACTTCTTCTTCGGTTCGCTTTCCTACTGGATATGGTTGGCCGGACTGCTTGCAGTATTCGTTTCGCTGTTCATAGTGTTCCGCCGCCGTGCCTTGGACAATGCCGATTTGGTCAAGCAACGTGGCAAAAAGGCCAATAGTGTGGCCACAAAACGCTTGCGCAAAGCCAAGAAACTCATGCTTGCAGGCCAGTCGGGAGCTTTCTATGATGAAGTTCTACGTGCTTTGTGGGGCTATGTGGGTGACAAACTGAATATTCCGGTGGAAAATCTCTCACGGGAAAACATAGAGCAGTGCCTGTCTGACCGTGGTGTAGACAATGTTGTCATAGCGCGGTTCATCGAGGCACTTGACGAGTGTGAGTATGAACGCTATGCTCCGGGCGACGTTAAGGGAAACATGAGCAAGACTTTTGAGACGGCGATGGATGCCATAACAAAGATAGAAGCCACGATGAAACACCGCAAGCGTACCGCCAAAGGCTCCAAAGCCACCATGCTTGTTGTCTTGATGCTTGCTTTGACTTCTGCTCCCGTTGAGTTGCAAGCTATAACCAAGGCCAATGCCGACAGTGCTTATGCACATGAGAACTATACTCAGGCAATCAAAGACTATGAGGAGCTTCTTGAGGGAGGAGAGAGTGCTGCCCTGTATTACAATCTCGGCAATTCCTACTACCGCACGGGCAACGTTACGCACGCCATAATAAACTATGAGCGCGCCAGGTTGCTTTCTCCTGCCGACAATGATATCAGATTTAACCTGCAGTTCGCGCGAACAAAGACGATAGACAAGATTACGCCGGAGACGGAGATGTTCTTCGTGTCGTGGTATCATGCCGTTGTCAATATGGCGAGCGTCGACGGTTGGGGCTATATGGCTCTTTGGTCGCTTGCAGTCGCCATTGTTCTAGCTCTATTCTATCTGTTTGCTTCGCGTGTATGGCTGCGCAAGGTGGGCTTCTTCGGCGGACTTGCCACACTTGTGCTCTTTGTCTTTGCCAATTTGTTTGCCTTTCAGCAACGCCATTTCCTTGAGAACCGCAACGGAGCTATAGTGGTTTCACCGTCAGTAGCGGTGAGAAGCACTCCGTCAAAGGGCGGTACTGAACTGTTTATCCTGCACGAGGGCACCCGTATAGACATCACCGACGGCAGCATGAAAGACTGGAAAAAGGTGAAACTTGCCGACGGCAGGGAAGGTTGGATGGAAACGTCGAGTATGGAGGTTATTTGATTGGGACTATCCACGCACTATTGTTACTAACAAAAGACATTGAAACATGGACTGGGAAGCATTGATACACTTGGACAAGAGCCTGTTGCTGGCGTTGAACGGCAGTGATTCGCTTTTTGTGGACGGTCTTGCCACTGTTTTGACAACCGCTTCCACATGGATACCGCTGTATGTGGCGTTGTTGTATGTCGTGATAAACGGCAACGACAACGTGCGTCACATATTGCTTGTCATTGGCTGTGCAGTGGGATGTGTACTCTTGGCAGGTTCACTTGACGACTCTTTGGTCAAACCGTTAGTGGCTCGTTGGCGGCCAACACACGATCCGGAGATTGGAACACTCGTTGATGTCGTCAACGGATACCGTGGCGGCAAGTACGGTTTCTTCTCCGCTCATGCCGCAAACACCTTTAGCCTTGCTGTATTCTTCAGCTTGATTATGCGCAGTGGCCGACTAACGGTGCTTCTCATATCTTGGTCGCTGGTCAACTGCTGGACCCGCATGTATCTTGGGGTGCATTTTCCCGGCGACATTCTCTGCGGTTTGCTGTGGGGAGGCATCGTCGGTGTGGCTATGTCATGGCTCTGCCGTTGGATAATACGCCGTTGTGGCGGCAACAGAAACTTCATTTCCACGCAATACACGTCCACAGGATATGCCTTGGCCGACATGGACATTATAATGAATGTCATGGCCTTCACCCTCATCTACGTCTTTGTCAAGGCGTGCATCGTGGCATGATGTATACTGCAACGCATATATTATGGATACCAAAGATATACAGATAAGTGACTACGACTATTCGTTGCCAGACGGCAGGATAGCCAAGTTTCCAATCAAGGAGCGCGACCACTCAAAGCTATTGGTCTATCGCCACGGCGAAATAAGTGAAGATGTTTTCTACAACCTGCCCCAATATCTCCCGTCGGGAGCACTGATGGTGTTCAACAACACCAAGGTGATACAGGCCAGGATGCACTTCCGCAAGGAGACAGGCGCACTCATTGAGATATTTCTCCTTGAACCTGTGCTTCCCGCTGACTACGAACAGATGTTTCAAACCACTGGTTCTTGTTCTTGGCTTTGCCTTGTGGGCAATCTCAAGAAGTGGAAGGGTGAGCCGCTGAAGCTGGAGATAAGCGTAGGAGACGAAACGCTTATATTCACTGCGCGTTATGGAGGTGAGCATCATACGAGCCATCGGATTGACTTCGAGTGGGACAGCAAAAAAGTTTCTTTTGCCGAAATCATTGATGCTGTGGGCGAGTTGCCCATACCACCATACCTTAATCGTGAAGCGCAGGACAGTGACAAGACCACCTATCAAACTGTTTATTCCAAGATAAAGGGCAGTGTTGCCGCACCTACTGCCGGGCTGCACTTCACCGATGCTGTGCTTTCTGCCCTCGACAAGGCTGGCATTGACCGCGAAGAGCTTACCCTTCATGTGGGAGCGGGCACGTTCAAGCCGGTGAAGAGCGAGACTATTGAAGGTCACGAGATGCACACCGAGTATATAAGTGTTCACCGCTCAACTCTCGAAAAGCTGGTTGAGCACGGCGGAAGTGCCATCTGTGTCGGCACAACGAGCGTAAGAACCATCGAAAGTCTCTATTACATGGGCTTAAGACTGTCCAAGAATCCTGATTTGTCGGAAGAACAGTTACACATAGACCAGTGGGAGCCTTACGAAACCGAGGCTACACTGTCAGCGGTTGATGCTATAAAGGAAATCATTGCCTATCTTGACCGCAACAACCGCACCACGCTCCACTCAAGTACGCAGATTATAATAGCCCCAGGCTATGACTACAAGATAGTGAAAATGCTTGTCACCAACTTCCATCAGCCTCAAAGCACCCTGCTGTTGCTCGTGAGTGCATTTGTGAAGGGTCAGTGGCGCAGCATCTACGACTATGCTTTGGCCCACGACTTCAGGTTCTTGAGCTATGGCGACAGTTCTTTGCTCATCCCGTAACTCATTTGCAGTAAGACGATAATCCATTGGCATTGAGTTTCAAAGCCACATATATAGGTGGGGTACTATATACCACCGTAACAAACAACAGAAAGGACATATATAGAATATGAAGATAGGTGATAAGGTTCGCTTCCTTAGCGAGACAGGCGGAGGCACAGTTGCAGGATTTCAAGGCAAGGATATAGTACTTGTAGAGGACAGCGACGGATTTCAGATACCGACGCCTGTCAGTGATGTTGTGGTCATTGACAACGACGACTACAGCACAGGGCGTATAGTTGAAGGCAAGAAAAGGGCTGCATCGCCCGTTGAGGAGGAAGTGGAGCCTGCCGATAAGCCCATTACGTTCAAAGCGCCTGTGGAGGAGCGCCGTGGCGGCAATGTACTGAATGTCTATCTCGCCTTTGTTCCGATGGACGTGAAGGAACTTACTTCAACTCGTTTTGAAGCCTATATCGTCAACGACAGCAACTATTATGTGCGCTATACGTATATGACTGGCGGTAGCGGCAGCTGGCAACTGCGCTCCACCGCCGAGGCTGAGCCAAACACTAAACTGTTCATAGAGGAGTTCGGGCGTGAAGACCTGAACTCGTTGGAGCGTGTGTGTGTGCAGATGCTGGCCTACAAGCGCGACAAGCCATTCATTGCAAAGCCTGTTGCCGATGTGCAGATGCGCATTGACACTGTGAAGTTCTACAAGCTCCATACCTTTGTCGAGAACGATTTCTTCGAGCAGCCGGCGCTTCTCTATCCCATAGTTGAGGGAGACAAACAGTCGCGGACACTGGCTGTAGACCCTGATGTGCTCAAAAGGGAGCTTCTCAGCAAGACTGCCACCGATGCACCGAAGCCGCTTGCGCATAAGAACGACAACAAGACCACAGACAAGGATGCCCCGGTGGTGATAGACCTGCACGCTTCGGAGTTGCTCGACACTACCGTCGGCATGTCTCCGACCGACATTCTCAACTATCAGATGGACACTTTCCGCAAGACGCTCAAGCAGTATGAGAAGAAGAAGGGCCAGAAGATAGTGTTCATACACGGCAAGGGTGAGGGTGTTCTTCGCCGCGCCATTACCGACGAGCTGCGCTATCGCTACAAGAGCTACGTCTTTCAGGATGCCTCTTTCCGCGAGTATGGCTATGGAGCTACCCAAGTAACGATAAAATAGCGGTGGACATGAAACACGGATTTGTCAATGTGGCGTCGGCAGTACCCTGTGTCAGGGTGGCTGACGTGGCGTATAACCTTGCAGAAACGGAGCGTCTGATAGCACAGGCAGAGGGTAGGGGAGTAGAGATTGTGTGCTTTCCCGAACTTGGCCTTACGGGCTACACTTGCCAAGACCTCTTCCGCAGTCGTCTGTTGCTCGACAGAGCCAAGGAAGCCTTGAACTCTCTTGTGGATTTCAGTCGCAATCTTGACATCATCTCCATTGTCGGCATGCCGCTGGAGGCCGGTGGAGTGTTGCTCAATTGCGCCGTAGTTGTCCAAAAGGGTCACGTGCTCGGTGTTGTGCCCAAGACGTTTCTGCCCAATTACAATGAGTTCTACGAGAAGCGGTGGTTTGCTTCCTCTTTGGAACTGCGCAACACCCAAGTCACACTTGGTGGGGAGTCGGTCGTGGTTACGGCCGAGCCGCAGGTGTTCCAGACAGCCGACGGCGTTGGCTTCGGCATTGAGATATGCGAAGACGTGTGGTCGCCGGTGCCGCCAAGCTGCAATCTTGCACTGGCAGGGGCAGACATCATCTTCAACCTTTCGGCCAGCGACGAGCTGACGGGCAAGCACGCCTATCTGAAGAGTCTCCTGTCGCAACAGAGCGCACGCCTTATGTGCGGCTATGTCTATTCCAGTTGCGGCTACGGCGAGAGCACGCAGGATGTGGTCTATGGGGGCAATGCCATAATCCATGAAAACGGACGACTCATGTGCGAGAACGATAGGTTCAGTCTCGACCCGAAACTGGAGACGGCCCAGCTCGACGTGGAACTGTTGAGGGCGGAGCGCCGTGCCAACACTACCTTCGTCTGTTCGCAAACCAGTGCTTCGGCACGCACTGTGGAGGCCTTTGCTGTGGCTCCACGTGACTTTAAGCTAACGCGAGCCATAGACCCGCTGCCGTTCATTCCCAAATCAGGAGACATGAAGTCGGGCTGTCAGGAGATACTGGACATACAGACCATGGGGTTGGCCAAACGTCTTAGCCACACCAAAGCCACCAAGGCCGTGGTGGGAATAAGTGGCGGACTCGACTCCACGCTGGCTCTTTTGGTAGCAGTACGAGCCTTCGACAAACTGAAGCTCGACCGCAAGGGCATCGTCGGCATAACCATGCCGGGCTTCGGCACCACCGGACGCACCCACGGCAACGCCCTTTCGCTGATGGAGTCGCTCGGGGTTACGTCTGTTGAAATAAACATTGTGCTGAGCGTCACGCAACATTTCAAGGACATTGACCATAGTCTTGACGTTCACGACGTGACCTACGAAAACGGTCAGGCACGCGAGCGCACGCAGATACTCATGGACTATGCCAACAAGGTGGGCGGTCTCGTGATAGGCACTGGCGACCTTAGCGAGCTTGCCTTGGGCTGGGCCACATACAATGGCGACCATATGTCGATGTATGGCGTAAACGCAGGAGTGCCAAAGACGCTCATCCGTCATCTCGTCAACTATGTCGCCGTGGCCGAAGCTGACGAGGCTTCGAGCAAAACCCTGCTCGACATAATCGACACGCCCATCAGTCCCGAACTTATCCCTGCCGATGAAAACGGAGAGATAAGCCAGAAGACGGAGGATTTGGTAGGACCTTACGAACTCCACGACTTCTTTCTCTACCACTATCTGCGCTTCGGTTTCCGTCCGTCCAAGATATTTGCCATGGCCAAACGTGCCTTTGACGGCAGCCATCCCGAAGTGACGGCCTACGGAAGTGACGTTATCAAGCATTGGCTGCGCACTTTCTTCCGCCGCTTTTTCGCCCAACAATTCAAACGGTCGTGCCTTCCCGACGGCCCCAAGGTGGGTAGCGTCTGCCTCAGTCCGCGCGGCGACTGGCGCATGCCCAGCGATGCTTCAGCCGCAATCTGGCTCGAAGAGTGCGACAAACTGTGACGTAGGGGTAGCTCCCTCCAATCGAAAAAAACATCGGCTTTGTGAAACGACACCGCCCGGCCTTAAGCTCTGTGCTTAAAGTCGGACGGTGTATGTTGATGTCTGTCAATCCTTGGCTTCATACCTGGACCAAGAACTTATAGCATGGCTACTTCACCATCACTTTCTTCATCGTGCCGTCGCTCATCTTCAGTATGTTCAAGCCCTTTGTCGGCTTGTCCGTCAGTCGGCCATTGGTGTCGTAACGCTTGACAGTCTTGTTAGAGTCTTTGCTACCGGGCATACTGATATCCGTGGAGTCAAATCCTTCAATGTTGAAGAATGTATTCCATGGGTATGTTGTTTTATACGCCGAGACAGAATTTATTGGTACATACAGTGTGCAGTTAGATTTGTCTATACCAACAAAAACATCGCTATAATACTTAGGTGGGATTGTACTTAGAGATGTTAGTTTGACAATGGCGCTGCACTCAGCGAACGCATAATAGTCAATGCTTGTCACAGAGTTGCCAATGGTGGCGGATGTCAGACCTGTGCAACCTCTAAACGCCTCCCAGCCAATGCTTGTCGCTGAGTTGGGGATGGTGACGGAGGTTAGGCTTGAGCAACCCTTGAACGCATAACTGCCAATGCGTGTCACGGAATTTGGGATGGTGACGGAGGTTAGGCTTGAGCAACCATTGAACGCACCTTCGCCAATGCGTGTCACGGAATTGGGGATGGTGATGGAGGTCAGGCTAGTACAACCAGAGAACGTACCGTAAATGCTTGTCACAGAATTTGGGATGGTGACGGAGGTCAGGCTAGTACAATACGAGAACGCATAATCGCCAATGCTTGTCATGGAATTGGGGATTTCCAATTCTTTAATTTCCATATTCTCGTCGCAATAGAGGTGCTTGGCATAGTACAAAGGATTAGAAGTTTCTCCTTTAAAACTTATGCCATACCACGCAGCAATGTCATTAACAATGACTTTCGTCAGACCTGTGCAACCAGAGAATGCCCAGTAGCCAATGCTTGTCACTGAGTTGGGGATGGTGACGGAGGTTAGGCTTGAGCAACCTTTGAACGCACTACCGCCAATGCTTGCCACGGAATTGGGCAGTTTTATGCTCTCCAATTTACATTGATAAAACATACAAGATCCAATTGTATCATTCTTTTGAGAATAAGAATTGTAATAATAATTACGGTCTCCTCCCTCTACAATTTTTGCGTCTGTCAAATCCAAGTCAACGAGTTTGCCGTCAGTATCATTGTTTCCATAATCTTTTCCAGCCATTTCTCGTAGATACCTCACATCAGTACCGTTAATCGGGCCGGAAACCTTCAGGCTTGTGATGCTGTACTTTTGGACACTGTCAATCTTCTCCGGCAGTGTGCCGGCTTCATTAAGCGTTACTTCTACTTGCTGCGCCGAGGATATAACGCCGCACAGCAGAAACAAAAGCAGGAACGATGCTCGGGCGAACCTCTTTCTGCAATCAAACAAGTATTTATTCTTCATAGAATAATGTTGTTTTTGCCATCCGTCCTCCCCGATGGCGATTAAACATAGTGAGAGTTACAGGCACAAAAAAAGCGTGGGAACGTATAACGCCAAATTTGGAGTGTACGCAAGCCA
>CAVGKZ010000045.1:0-39098 GCA_963630025.1 bacterium
CGACATTTCGAGTGATACGGCAATCATGTAGGGCATATAGCCTAAGCTTAAAATAGTAGCTAAAAAGTTTGGATTTTACCATAGAAAGCCATAAACGGTCAATCATTTGAGCGATATTCTCAAGCAACCATAATCGAGTAAGAGGTAAACACTAATAATAGGTATTTGTCTTCTACCTTTTTGTTTACCGACCTCTCACATCACTGTACGTGCCGTTCGGCATACGGCGGTTCATATTCTTCGGGTGACTTACCACACAGTAAGCCACCCGAATTTTACTTTTTGTATATGTCGTTAGTCCATGTGAAACAGTTCTTCAAGCGGAACAGTCACGGGGGAATTGTCCTGATTCACCTCCATTATGTCTGCCATCATGTCCCACCAGCGTTGTGTGATGGGGTCTACACAGGTAGTATCCTGACTGTTGGTGTCCTTTGAACATTTCTGTACTGCAAAGAGCAGATTGGTTTCCTTGTCCCAAAAGATGCTGTAGTCGCTCACGCCCTGGTCCTTAATCATCTGTTTCAGTTCGGGCCAGATGGCGGCATGGCGCTTTTCATACTCCCTTTCACATCCTTTTTTAAGGATCATTTTGAATGCAAATCGTTTCATAGTTGAATTGTTTTAGGTTTGTTTTATGCGGTTCTGCTATTTTTGCCGCAGGTTATATATATGTCTGCTTTAGTTTTAGTTTTCGTTGCCGTTTTCGAGCGACAAGTAATATCCAATCTTATACAGTTTGAACACCAATAGGTTGGGATTTCTTCCCATAAGGTTCTTCCTTTCCAGACGCCCAGCATGTTTATGCCAAGCGAGCAATGGTTTCGCCAGCCCGAATCGGGCTATCTTTTCGATGAACTCCAACAGGGTTGAATAGGCAGACAACCTTTCTTTAAGCTGAAACAGTGTCCGCAGCGACTCTTCCGTCTTCTCCACGAACCGCAAGTTGTCCTCATAGTCAGCCAACACCACCGGGTTGTCAAAATGATCGATGCCTATGCTTTTCTCGCACAACCTTTTTCCGAATACCACGTCCTCATATCCGTAGGCTGTAATGGTCTCGTCAAAGAGGTTGGCGAGCATAATGTCCCGACGAATCTTGAAGTTTGTGGTTCTGAAGCACTTGTGTTCGTTATTCCTACGAGCCTCTGCAGTGTGCTTGTGCGCCTCTGCCTTTTCATATCGATAGCGCAGATTGCGGCTCAATGTGCCATCATCTTGACCAATGGTGACACCGCCGCAGACCACTTCTGTTGCATCGCGGCAAACATATTCGAGAACAAAATTGTCGCGACCGATAGCCACGTCACTGTCAATGAACAAGAGCCATTCTTTATTGCTCTCCTTTGCGAGAAAATTTCTTATGGCAGAGCGTCCCGAATTGACTTTCCGCTCTATGAAACGGCAATGGTCAAGAGCGTTTATCTTTCTGTTCTTCACCTTGGTCTGACAGTCTGTCGAACCGTCGTCGGCCACGATTATTTCATAAGAAAACACGCCTGCTGCATCTTTTGTAATCCTTTCGCACTGGGCATGGAGCGTTTCCACCAGTCCAACGCACACATTGTTGTACGTCGGCATGAGGATTGAAAGGCTGGTCATAAATTTGTTTTTCCCCATTTGCTGTTGTTCCGCAATAGATTGCTTCTATAAATCACCACCGTTCTTCTTTTCACACTTCAAGTGGCTTTCGCTCTGTAGCTTGTTGACAAACGCTCTCACAAAATTACATAAAATTTCAATTCACGAGTCTGTCTGGATGAAAAAACTTTTTTCAAATTAATGGCAGTATCATGCAATATTTTGCAAAATATGTTGTTATACCTATAATAGGATTTGAATGATGGATCAAGAGATATTCTATATATTGGGTTCGTTTCTTGTCAGTTGCGGTTGCGGTTTCGTACTGATACCGCAGATTGTTTCTTTCTGCAAGAAGCACAACCTTTACGACATGCCCAACATCCGCAAGGTTCACAAGAGCGGAATACCGAGACTTGGCGGAATATGTTTCATACCGAGTATGCTGTTGGCTTTCCTGATAGCGATATCGGTGTTCAACCACGTTTCGAACGACAGACAAATAACATTTAGCCTCTGGTCACTAATATTCTTCATCGGCATTGCACTGGTGTATAGCGTAGGAATGATTGACGACCTCATTGGACTTAGTCCAAAGACCAAGTTCTTAGTGCAACTGGTAGCCGCAGCACTGCTGCCTTGGTCCATGCTCTACATAAACGACTTCTACGGCTTTCTTGGCATCCACGCCATTCCCTATTGGATTGGTGCTCTGCTTACAGTGTTCATCATTGTTTTCATCGACAACGCACTCAACTTGATTGACGGCATAGACGGTCTTTCCTCCGGACTCGCTGTACTGGCTTTGGGAGGGTTTCTCGTGTGTTTCTACAATGAGGGCATCTGGATTTATTGCATCCCAATAGCCGGACTGATGGGAGTTTTGCTGTCATTCATGTATTACAATCTGTTTTCAAAAGCCGGCAAGAACAAGATTTTCATGGGCGATTCTGGCAGTCTCTCCGTTGGATTCATCCTTGGGTTTCTGTGCGTCAAGCTTTCCATGGACACTCCCAATGCCGTTTCGCCAGGCAACATCCGCCTGCTCATGGCCTACACATTCTTGATAGTGCCGTGTTTTGACGTGGTGAGAGTAATAATCGTACGCCTCATTCACCACAAACCGATATTCGACGCTGACAAAAACCACATACACCATAAGCTACTGCGCACAGGAATGGGGCAACGCCAAGCACTCGTAACCATACTTTTCATGGCAGTATTGTTCATCGTCATCAACAGTCTGCTCTCCTCTTGTCCCAGTCTCAGCGTCATTGTGCTGGTGGACATTGTGATATGGATTGCAGCGCAACTGACCATAAACCATTACATAAACAAAAACGGCAAGGAGGTGTTCAGCCGTGAAAAATAAGACAGAACTTTGCATAAAGAGGGCGATTGACCTGTGCGGTTCCGCCTGTGGGTTGGCATTGCTGTCGCCCATTCTTCTGATTATATATATCGGTTTGAAGATTTCATCAAAAGGCCCTGCGATATTCAGCCAGGAGCGTATCGGCCTTGGAGGCAAACCTTTTATGATATACAAGTTCCGAACTATGGTAGTAAATACCGAAGAAGACGGAATACCGCAGCTGGCAGAAGCCAACGATGAGCGACTAACCCGCTTCGGAAAGTTCCTGCGCGAGCACCATCTTGACGAACTGCCGCAGCTTTGGAACGTACTGCGCGGCGACATGTCGTTCGTAGGTTACAGACCAGAACGACAGTTTTTCATCGAAAAGATTATGGAGCTGCGTCCTGACTATGCCGAACTTTACAGCATACGACCGGGTACCACGTCGATGGCAACGCTATACAATGGCTACACGAACACAATGGACAAGATGATTCGCCGCCTCGACATGGACTTGGAATACCTGCACAACCAGTCATTGTGGCTTGACTGCAAAATCATAATCAAAACATTTACAAGCATCGCTTTCGGCAGAAAGTTCTAACTTATAGAACCTTATAGGACGACCCACCTATATCATTTTGCGTTTTTACGGGCTTCCAACTCCATCAATCCTTTGTCATTGATTTCGATGTTGTTGGCCAAAAACAAGATGTTGTCGTAAGTGAGGTGCATGGGATTCTCCTGATTGAGCAGTGTCAAGATGAGCACCACACGGTCGAGAGCGAGAAAACGTTTGACCAGATTGGCATGCTTCTGCAAATATTCTCCCACTTCCGGAGAGAAGTTCGTGTCGGACAAACGTATGCGCATCTTGTTGCGCAGCATCGCTTTATAGTTGCCTTGCAGATAGTTGCGGTATGCCATTTCGTGAAACAGCGACTTCATGCCCCACTCCACCGTTTCAAGAGAACCGAGCATACCATTGAGCGTGCGGCTGAACTGTTCACACTCCAACCAGTCTTCCTTGCACTTGTAGCGCATATCATGCTCCACCTCGTGCCATCCTTCAGAAAACACCGTGCGCACCTGCACCTCATAGGTATTGTCGATGTATTGGGAATACTCCGCTGGCAAGCAACGTTGGAAGTCGTCAACAAACTGCAGAGGAATGTTTTTCGTCAGATTGAGCCTTTGGGGACAGAACGTTGAAAGTCCAAGTTCGTCAATCGAGGCATGCACCACGTCTTCACTGCCAAGGAATATTGACATTGCCTCGACATCGTCGGGATAGTATAGGACGAACCGCAGTCCTATCATATCCTGAATCTTGGCCACTCCCGAGCGGTAGCGTTCACCCTTTATCATCATCTTGTGACCAAGCGACTCAGCCGATTTCACACGGGAGAACAGTCGGAACATCATTCCGCTCTTCCCCACCCTTTGAGCAAGTTCTTTTTCCAGCAGTTTGGCTATATCTTCCAGTTCCATAAATATGCGCGTCAAAGGTTTTTGCCCATCTTCAGGATGTTCTCTCCGTTCAGTCTCTGATAGCCCACGCTGTCCATTATGTCTCTAACGAGCAGTATGCCGAGTCCGCCGATGGGACGATCTTCAAGACTGAGGTCAGTGTCTGGCAGCTCCGTCTGCAACGGGTCAAACGCCTTGCCACAGTCTTTCAGAGTAAACTCCACGTGCTTCTTGTCGTCAGTCCATTTTGCCGTGAGAGAAATCTGCTTGGTCGTTTCTGGCGGATAGGCGTATTGTATCACGTTGACCAACGCTTCCTCGATGGCGAGATTGAGCGAACTCTTCATTGCCTGCGACATTTTGAGTTCGGCAGCAACTGTATCGATGAAAGGAACCAATTTTGCCGACTCCTCAAGTTTGTTGTTTATCACAAGTTTCTTCATGGTTGTCTGTTCTTTAGCGTTTCCGTTTACCCGGAAGCACATCATAGTCAAGTCATCACTTTGCTCTGCTTTGCCCACAAACGATGCCAGTCGGTCGGTAATTCCTTTTATTATGTCCTCCACTTTCCGTCCTGTACACTCTTTTGCAGCCGTCATCGTCCGCTCGTCGCCAAACAGTTCCTTGTCTACATTCTCGGCTTCTGTCAGTCCGTCGGTATAGAGCAGCATGGCAGAGCCCTTTGGCAATATGGTCGTTTGGTTGACATAACCGAAGTAAGGTACCACACCTAACGGCAGATTGCACTCCACCTGCTGACTGCTCACATCGCCGTTGTTGCCTAAAATCAGCGGAGCGTTGTGCCCGGCGTTGCAGAATGTCAGTTCGCCTGTATCCAAATCAAGGCATCCGGCATACATGGTGATGAACATATTTGTGTCGTTGTTCTCCGTAACGGCGTTGTTCAGCTGACCTACAATCTTCGCCGGAGAGTCTTCTGTCTTGGATATCACGCGGAACAGCGTGCGCGTTATGGCCATTATGAGTGCCGCCGGAACGCCTTTGCCAGACACGTCGCCAATGGCGAATATCAGTTTTCCGTCGCGTATGAAGAAGTCGTAGAAGTCGCCGCCCACCTCCTTGGCTGGCAAAAGCGAAGCGAACAACTCAAGGTCGGGGCACTCCGCAAACGGCGAAAACTTCTTCGGCACAAGTCCCATCTGAATGTTTCTCGCGATGGCAAGTTCACTTTGTATCCTTTCCTTTGTGCGTGTAGTTGTCTCCACCTCATGTATATAGCGGCTAAGCGACTGCTGCATGTGGGCGAAGGCATCGTGCAACTTGCGTATGTCGTCCTTTGTCTCCACGTTGGGCAGCGGAGCGGCAAAGTTTCCCTTGGCTATGATATACGAAGCATCGGTGAGTTCCTTTATAGGCTTGGATATGTATCTCACGAGCAACTGTATGCATATAGACAGCAAAGCCAGTCCTATCACGAGGATGGCTACTATGGAGAATGTGGCCGAACCAAGCTCATGCATAACTGCATAATACGGTATCACGCTACATACCGACCATCCCGTACGCTTCATGGGAGCATAACAAAGCAGGTCGTGGTAGCCGTCCAAATCCATTTCGAAGGTTCCGCTTTCGGCGGAGGTCATCTTGTTGCCCACAGCGGCAAGGTCGTTGTTGCCGATAGCCTGTGCGTGATCGAATATGGTGGATTTCAGTATGAGCTTCTTGTCGGGGTGCGCCACATATTGCCCCTGGTTTGTGATGATGAACGAGTAGCTGTTTTCGTATGTACGCACCTCGTTCAGGTCGACCGTTAGGTCGGTCAGGGAGACATCGGCAAGCAGAACGGCATAAATCTGACCGTGGTTGTCAAAACACGGCAACACATAGGAGGTCATGAAGTCGGTCTTGTTGTCGTAGTCTATGTAGGGATCGGTCCAAAAACCGCTTTTGCTCCGCATGGCACGTTGAAACCATTTGCGCTTTGTATAGTCGGCGGAGTCGTTTTCCAACAATAGGCGTTCAGTATACCGGTCGTCGTTTTCGCGATAGATATAATCGAAAAACAGCCGTCCTTTGTCCTTATAGTAGTAAGGCCGAAAGGCTACACCGACGCCTTTCAGCAGTTTTTTGCTTTCAACAATATGGCTTACTATACCGCCCATCGAGTCGGGTATATGGGCAAAATCTTCCACCTGTCCCGCAGCAAGCTGCAAGGCAGTCTCCACCTCGGCCAGTTCGTTGTCAATCTTCAGTATCACTGTCTGCTGCAACGCCGCAGTGTACTCCACGGCTTGCTTCTCTTCGCGGTGACGGCTGTATGTTGAAAACACGACAGCGATGCACGCAAAGATGAAGCACGTGAGCGTCAGGATATAGAACGTGAGCCGCGCGGAGAAGGAAAGGAAAATCTTTCTCACGGACGAATGTCAAACAGTTTGAAGAAACCGGTGATTGTAAACACATTGCGAATGTCGTTGTTGATGTGCTCCACAATCATTTTGCCGCCCTTTGCCTCCACTGCCTTGCGCAGCGACAGGAACAGGCGCAGACCGCTGCTGCTGATATACTCCAGATTGGTGCAGTCTATCACTATTTCCTTGTCGGCATTGTCCTTCAAGGGCTGAAATTCTTTTTCGCAAGCCACTGCGTTAACTGTGTCCAAACGACCCGCGACGGATGCGCTAATTGTGTTTCCGTCGATTTTAATCTCTATCTTCATGTCTTAATTGTTTTAAAGCTTATGTTTCTTGTTTAGTCGTATCTGTGTGATTGTCAGCTCTCTTTGGTGCTTTGCATGTTTTTACAACGGATACACCAGAGTCACTATAAAGATGTTAGCGGCAAGGATGACAATGTTCATCACGAGACCAATCTTTGTGAAGTCAGTGAACTTGTATCCTCCCTCACCATATACCAGCATGTGCGTAGGCGAACCGATTGGCGTGGCAAAGCTCGACGAAACAGCTATCATCAGAGCTATGCAGAACGTAACCGGATTTGCTCCAAGTGTGGCTGCCGTCTGGTAGGCGATGGGATAGAATATGGCTGCGGCAGCCGTATTGCTGATGAATTCCGTGACAAACGTTCCCACCAAGCAGATGCAGATGAGAGCTACCAACGGGTTGGTGCCGCACACGCTGAGTATGCCGTCGGCCAAAGCCTTGGCTATGCCGGTCTTGTCGATTGCAGTGCCGAGGCAAACAGAGCCGGCGAATATCATCAGCACGTCCCAACTGATTGACTTCCAAGCCTGTTCCATAGAGCAGCAACGTATGGCTATCATTGCGAATGCAGCGAGGAAACAGCTTTGCAAAAGTGTCATCACATTGAACGACGACAGAAGTATCATGCCCAGCATGATGGCTGCCGACACAATTGTTTTCTTACCGATATTGGGAATGTCTTCCGAGTCGAAGAAGTGCAGGTCTTTTTCCGCAGCGTGCATGAATGTCGCACCTTGTTTCTTGGAACATTCCAACAGCAGCATATCACCAAACTGCAGTTTCACCGAACGCGGATTGGCGTTGATGCGTTCTCCTTCGCGCACAATGGCCACAAGAACAGTGTTGTTGCGCTCTTCGAAATCGGTGTCCTCCATAGCATTGCCAATGAGCCGGCTACTGCGCTTCACGTTGGCGGTGTACAGTTGACGGTTCTTCTCGTCGTCGCCTATCGAGAACACATGCTGCGGAGCGGCAGTGAAACCGTGCGACTTGCGCAGTTCGAGTATGCTGTCTATCTGACCGGAGAACACGAGTCGGTCGCCGCCCATGATAAATTCGTCGTCAGACACGGGACTGATTATCTCCTTGTCGAAACGTATAATCTCAATGAGTCGACCTCCGGAAAAGTCTTTCACACCGGCATCTACAACCGACTTGCCTACATATTCGCAAGCCGTGGGCACGATAAACTCCACAGTATAGTCGCTTGTGCTTCCAAGGGCCTCGTCTGGCGACTTCCTCACGGGCAGCAACTTATGCATCGTCACCACAACCAGTATGCCGACAATAAGACAGAACACACCAGGTATGGTGGTACTGAACAGACCAAGTTCGATGTCCGGCCTGTCTGCACTGAGCATTCCGGAAATGATAAGGTTAGGCGGTGTACCGATAAGGGTGCAGATACCACCCAGACATGAGGCGTAGCTCAGCGGTATGAGCAGCTTTGACGGAGCTATATTGAGCTTCTTCGACCATATCTTGACCACCTTCATAAACAGGGCTACAACGGTGGTGTTGCTCAATATGGAGCTGAAAGCCGCCACGGGAAGCATCAGTCTGACCAGTGCCTTGGTGTAGGATGATGGTGTGCCAAGCACCTGTTTCACAAGCCAGTGTATCACTCCACTGTGCACAAGTCCGGCGATTACCACAAACAGTATACCGACAATCACCACTGAAGTTGAACTGAAGCCCTCCAAGACCTCCTCTGCGTCGAGGATTCCTGTCACTGACATAAACGCCATAGCTCCCAAGAAGGCGAACTCCGCCGGCATTTTGGTGAAAGCCATCGCGCAGAAAAGGCATACAATCAAGGCTATCGTGAGCCATGCATTCAAGCCTAAACCAAGAAAAATAATACTCTCCATCGTCTGCTAATCTATCTAATATTTTTATAATAATGCGTGAATTCCTCGTCACAGCTTGCAGTCCATAGTTCCGCATACATGTGCCGGAGGCATTGTATTTTCAGGTTCAGACAATTTTTCCTTCCCCCTAATTCCGTGCAAAGTTATACAATTTATGCTGGTCTTACAAAAGGAAATGCACTTAATGCCACCCCGACGCGACAAAAAGTCTGCATAAGTTTACACAAAGTTTGCAAGATGAGCATCTTTATCAGCATCAATTTTCGCCAAAGATTACATACATTTTGGACAAAGATTGCATACATTTTTGCCCAAAATCAATATGATTTATCACAGCATCCACAACCATCTGTAAGTCAAAGTATTGCAAAAGCACTCGTCGCGAGACTTTTTTCGGCCTTATTAATAACAAATATTGACAAAAACAAGGGTGGTTCCATAAATCGCAACCGCAATTTATGGAACCACCTGTATATACTATCTCGAAAAAGGAGGAATGTCTTAGCCCTTACTTTGCGAACAGTTTTCCAACGAGAGTCAAGAGGTTGGAAACAATCTCCTTGCTCTCCACTGGTATCTTGATAGAAGTTTCGCCAGTCTTTTCGTCCTTCTCCACGAGAGTATCCACCAGTTGTGCTGTTGCCTCTGGCGATTTCAATGTCTCAGCCAAATCAGACAGGAAGGATACGCCTTGAACCACCAAGTCCTTTGGCCGGGTTGTGCGACGCAAAGCCACACTTTTCTGAGCGTTGGTCGGTGGTTCTTCAGCCTCAACTGTTGCAGAAGGAATGTCTTGTTCGGCGACATTTGTGGGAGAATCAGTTGCTAACGCCGTTTCTTCATTCACAATTGTTTCCTCAATATCTTCGGTCGGAGAAGTCTCTGGCTTTTCTTCCTCATCAATCGATATAGTGGCTGCAACATTCTCACCAGTAGGCTCCAAGGCAGGAGAGTCTGGAGTTTGCTCAGCATCTTCTACAATACCGCTCACCGTCTCCATGATTGAGCTGAACTTGTCGTCGGTGATGAATACGGAATCTTCGCCATTGTCCAACACGCCCTCAAACAAGGAAGTTTTGAAACGGAGCTTGTCAACCATTGTTTCTTCAATGGAGTCAGGAGCCACAAGGTTAATCACCTGGATGTTGTTCTGCTGACCGAGACGATAGATGCGGCCTATGCGCTGTTCGAGAATGGCAGGATTCCAAGGCAAATCAACGTTGATGATGGTGGCAGCGGCCTGCAAGTTCAAACCCGTACTGCCGGCATCGGTGGAAAGAAACACTCGGCTCGACGGCTCGTTCATGAAGTTGTCCACCAAGTCCTTGCGCTTCACCGACGGCACACTGCCACACAGATATTCAAATCCAATCTCTTTCTTTTCCAGTTCCTTGGCAATGAGCCGCGTCATGCGTTCCCACTGGCTGAACACCACCACCTTTTCACCATCCTCGCTGATGATGTCGCTGATGATGTTTACACATTCTTCCACCTTGGTGTCGTATCTTGTCTTTTGGTCAAGAATGTAACTGCTGTCGCAGATCATGCGCATTTGGGAAAGATACAACATCAAGCGTTTCCGGTCTTTGTCGGACAGAAAGTGCATTCTTCTCCATTTCAGGACCAACATTCCCACTTGGCTTTTCCATTCCTGGTGCATATCCATCTGCTCCTTGGTCATTGGCACAAAGAGATTCTTGTCCATTCGCTTTGGCATCTGCAGCTTCACGTCCTTCTTGCGGCGACGGATGAGAATGTCACTGAGCTGTTTGCCAATATCATTCAGGTTCTTGTATCCCAAGACCTTGCCCGTCTCGTCGACAAGGATGTGGTTCTGCTTGAAAATATAGTAAGGAGCAAGACGGAAGTTGTCCACAAACTCCACGATAGAATACAGTTCGTCGAGCTTGTTTTCAAGTGGTGTGCCCGACAGGATAACGGAATAGTCAGACTCAATCTTTCTCGCCGCACGGGAGATTTGGGTGTTCCAGTTCTTCAGACGTTGCACCTCGTCCATGATAAGCATGTCGGTTTGCAGTGCGCCAAGCATCTTTATGTCGTTTGCAGCACTGTTGTAGGAGATGATTTTGTAGGGTTCCGGACGATTGTAGGCTTCCTTTCGCTTGAGGGGACTCCCCTCAATCACGTAGACTTCAGCATTGGTGAACTTCTTGATTTCGCTGCGCCACTGGTATTTCAAGGACGTCGGACAGATGATAAGCACAGAACCAACGAGACCTTCACTCCTCAACAGTTCGGCTGTACCTATAGCTTGGATGGTTTTTCCCAAACCCATCTCGTCGGCAATGATAGACTTGCCAGCCTTTGCGGCAAAGCGGATGCCTTCTTTTTGGTACGGATACAGTTTCACTTTGAGCAGTCCGTCAAGCTTTTCGTCACCGTATGACTGGACCATCTTCTGTCTTATCGCCTTCTCACGGATGTCAACGATGAAGTCAACGGCATCCTTATAACATCTGAAGGTGTCGCTTATCTCCCGCGCTTGCTTCAAGAAAGAGCCTATATTACGATAAGCAGTCTCCTTCAACACATTATCTTCGTCGAAATAATCCTTGGCAAGTTGCTCATAAGCCTCCCTATTGTCAGAACCAATACGGATTTTCACGCAGCGTTCACCCCGATAGGAGAGATAGACAGAGGTATACGGCGGTATCTCACGGTGTACACGAGTGCCGTTTTTCTGTCCTATAAAACAATTCTTCACGGCTTCGATATGTTTGCAAGTGCCAAGTTTTGAAGTCTTGAAGTCCATACAAGAGCAATAATTCCACTCACTGTTGGCACCACGATAAACCACCTTGTATTCGTTGCGTGTCTCCGGATTGCGAACGATATATTCACCAGGGCAAAGTTTCTCGTCAACACAACTGATGCCAAAGCGCTCGCTCATGGAAGCCTGTTGGCGCAGTTTCACCTGCCACTCCTCCAAACTCATATCATTCGGCTTGACGATATGAGAAACCAACGCAGTCTTCTTTCTCTTCTTTGCGGTATTCCTGGTCGAGCCGTTCGCCGACTTGTCACTTTGACTCTTCGTGCTTTTATCGTTTCTTGCCACTGTCTTTATAAGTTAAGAGTGAATAGTCTTGTTCTTTGTAGTTTTTAGTTCTTCAAACCATTGCTTTTAGGCCATTAGAATGTGATTCCTGCCGAAATGCAAACTCCGTTCGTTTTCACGTTCTTGAATATTTCCGAATCGGTCTCATAGGATATTCCGAGCATAAAGAGGTTATTAAACCGAGCTTTTAAGCCAACAAGCCAACCTATCTGAAAGTGGTTCATCGTGTTGTCTGTGCCATCCATATCGTCCTCATTGAATGGATTGTAGGTTAGTTCTTCGGATTCCGATATTCCTTTGCCACTGACTTCCGCTTTAACCTTTGCTTTGCTACAGATGTTGAAGCGCAAGTTTATACCTGTATGCGGAATCAACGTCACTTTACTGTTGGGTAGCTGCCATGCGTAAAGCAATTCCACCGGAACTTTGGCAGAAAACAAGTATCCGTCTATATTGAGTTTAGCGTTGACGTAAGTGCCGCCATAGACGCTACTGGTATTGAAAGTGCCAGTAGAACTATTGTAGTAGCCACTTATTTTTTCCATTTTAGACATGAACGAATACTGCAGACCGAGTCCTGTTTCGATAAAAAGAGGGATGCCTTTGGTTACTCCGATAGTGCGGTTGTAGCCCAACGACAGTCCTGTAAACGACTGGCTGTCGCCTCTGCTCGAACTGAGCTTGCCAGGAATCCAGTCAACGTAGACGGTATTCCATGACTTGTTTGCCGAGTTTACTTCAGAACTTGCGCTTTGAGTCTGTGCGGGCACACTTGCTGAGATGGCCAAAGCTGCTGCCATCATGATTGTTTTGACATTTTCCATTGATATTATGTTTAGGTTTTCGTATTGTTTATCGTTTGACAAATGCACGCACTACGAACCACAGGTGCATCACTGTCGTAAGGAAAAAACCGTAGTGGGTGGACATTACACGGAAGCGTTCGCGAAGCGATTCGCCGTGATGGAGTGTGGTCTGCCCTTCCTGCATATAGTCGGTAAGAACTGCAGGTACGCGCAGCAGCGGCTGCCGCATACGACTTGACTCCTTCATCACGCGTATGCACCAATCCACGTCGGCCGAATAGCGGTAAACTATATTATAAGGTGTGCGCTTGGCAATATCGGTGCGGGCGTAAAACGACTGATGGCACACCAACATGCCATGCATGAACGACCGCCATGTGAGTCTGTCGGACGGAGAAAGACGGCGGTGAGCGATGAACTTTCCTGCGCCATCCACAATATCCGTGTCGCCATAAAGCACGGCTGGCAATCCACCGTCGGCATCTGTCATGGCTGCATGAGCTACTTCTGACAGCGTTTTGGACGAGTGGAACGTGTCACCGGCATTCATAAACACTACAAAGTCGCCTGTGGCCAAGGCCAGCCCCTTGTTCATAGCATCGTAGATGCCACGGTCGGGTTCGGAAACAAGACTCACTTTGTGGCCGTTGTCGACGGTTTGCGACTGCGCCACATACTCTTTGGCAATACTGAGAGTACCGTCGGTGGAAGCTCCGTCAACTATTATATGCTCCACAGCGGCATAATCTTGAGCAGCAACGCTGCTGATTGTACGCCGCAAAACCGCCTCGGCGTTATACGTAATGGTTATTACCGATACCGTTATCATATCTTGTAGCGTCTGTAAGCGATGGCCTGGTTATATACTTCTATATATTTGAGAGCCACACTGTGTTGCGAATAACATAGCGAAACCTTGTGCAAAGCAGCGTCAGAAAGGGCTTTGCGGTCGGCTTCGCATAGGGTCCAGCGCATCCCCTTGGCCAAATCTTCAGCGTCGCGCATAGCCGCAACATAGCCGTTTTTGCCATTGTCAATCATTTCCGGTATGCCCCCTACCTTGAAACCAACGCACGGCACTCCGCACGCCATGGCTTCCATGATGGTGTTGGGCAGATTGTCCTCAAGCGAGGGCGAAACGAAGATATCGGCAGCATTGTATGCATTGACAATCAGGTGCTCGTCGCTGATGTATCCCAACGGATATACCGGCAGAGCCAACTGTTCCGCCACTTCCTCCGAATGGCCTCCGAGAATGGCTATGCCCGTGTTGTCTTTCATTTCCGGATACTTCTCGGCGAGCAACCGCACCGCCTCAACGAAGTATTCCATACCCTTACGCTTGTCTGTCACCTTTTGTGACACGAAAAGCACTATGCGCTTGTTTTCCGGCAGTTGCAGAGAGCGGCGTGCAGCAGTCTTGTCCTTAGGACAAAACACGTGGGTGTCAATCGGATTGGGTATGGATGTGATGCTTTGACCTTCGAGCAGCGCACTCTTCTTGGCCTCACTGGCGAGCCAGTTGCTGCACGCCACAAACTGAATGAGTCGGTTGGCGAGAACTCGGTGCTTACGTTTCCACACCTTGCTTGCCAAATCGTTGTCGGAACCGCCCCCCGGAAGCAGTGGACAGTGGCAACAATGCGACTTAAACCGTTCGCAGCCACGTGTGTAGTGGCATATTGCCGTGGCCGGCCACACGTCGTGCATGGTCCAGACCACAGGTTTACCGCTGTCGAGTATCTTTTTGATGTTGCCAATAGACAACATTCCCTGGTTTATCCAGTGCAGATGTATCACGTCGGCCTCCTTGAACTCGCGCATGGAAGTGATGTCAACGCCGCTACTGGCTATGTCAACCTCAAAGAGGTGTTTCCTTGAGAAATGCAGATGAGCAAATATGGCGAGCCTTTCCCACCACGGATTGCGCTTACGCTCAAGCACGGTGATACCTTCAGTTTCTTTCCGGCTCACAAGCATCTTCGCTTTCTCCCCGTTGTTTATCAGTGCCGCCATCAGTCGACCGGCAGCTACGGCAGCTCCGCCAGTCTTCTCGTAGGTGCTTACTATAAGTACTCTCATGTTTGACTCCTTATAATATTTGCAAATGTAATGCAAACGAGAGGAAAGGAAAACTCGTTTTCCTTTTCCCGAGCGCAGCTTACCTTGTGCAAAGGTAATGCAAACGAGCATAATGAAAGTTTACTTTCAAATTGCCGAGCGCAGCTTACCTTGTGCAAAGGTAATGCAAACGGAGAGAAAGAACAAGACATGACAACTTTATTTTTCCTTTGTACAACGGCTATTCGGGCGGAAAAACGACTGAATTGTTTTGGCATTATATCTAATTGGCTTACCTTTGCATAAGGTAAGCTGCACTCGGGAAATGGAAAACAAGTTTTCCTTTCCTCTCGTTCGCATTACCTTTGCTTAGGCTAAAAAGACGACAATGGTGAAACCAACGATTGAAGATTTTGAGATTATGGCGCCAGTCGGCTCGCGCGAAAGCCTTGCCGCAGCCATACAGGCAGGGGCTGACTCTGTGTATTTCGGCATTGAAAAGCTCAACATGAGGGCACATTCCGCCAGTACGTTCACCACCGGCGACCTGCGGGAGATTGCTGCAGAGTGCGAAGAGCACGGTATAAAAACCTACTTGACGGTGAACACCATTATCTATGGCGAGGACATCGAGCAGATGCACGAGATAGTTGACGCAGCCAAAGAGGCTGGCATCAGTGCCGTGATAGCCAGCGACGTGGCGGTGATGGCCTATTGCCGCAGCATAGGACAGGAAGTGCACCTGTCCACCCAACTGAACATTTCCAACATTGAGGCTCTCCGCTTCTATGCCCAGTTCGCTGACGTGGCCGTTCTTGCCCGCGAGCTGAACATGAACCAGGTGGCCGACATCCACAGACAGATTGTTGAGCAGAACATCTGCGGTCCTTCAGGCCGTCAGGTGCGCATTGAGATGTTCTGCCACGGCGCATTGTGTATGGCGGTCAGCGGCAAGTGCTACCTCAGTCTGGCCAACACGGGGCGTTCGGCCAACCGTGGCGAGTGCGTACAGATATGTCGCAGGTCGTATACCGTGACGGACAACGAGACAGGCAACCAGCTTGAGATAGACAACAAGTACGTTATGAGTCCCAAAGACCTGAAAACCATCCGCTTTATCGACCGTCTGATGGCAAGCGGAGTGCGGGTCTTCAAGATAGAGGGGCGCGCCCGTGGGCCTGAATACGTCTATACCGTGGTGAAATGCCACAAGGAAGCCATACAAAGCGTGCTCGACGGCACTTTCAACGACGACGAGAAGAAGGACGAGTGGGACGAACGCCTTGCAAAGGTGTTCAACCGCGGATTCTGGGACGGCTACTATCAAGGACAACCCTTTGGCGAATGGAACAAGCACTACGGCTCTTGCGCCACTGAACGCAAGGTATATATAGGCAAGGGAGTGAAATACTTCTCCAAACTCGGCGTGGCGGAGTTCACCGTGGACGCAGCGGAGTTCCAGGTGGGCGACAAACTGCTCATCACTGGTCCCACCACGGGTGTGATATACCTCGACGCCACCGAGATACGCTATGAGTTGCAGCCCGTAAGTGTGGCTCCCAAGGGCAGCCACGTGTCCATCCCCGTGCCGGAAAAGGTGCGTCCGAGCGACAAACTGTTCAAGCTTGAGAAGACTAACATCAAAGACTAATACACAAGATATGACCATTAACGAAGCGCAAGACGAGGTGATAGAGGAGTTTGCCGACTTCACCGACTGGATGGACAAGTATCAACTGCTCATTGACCTTGGCAACGACGAGAAACCGCTCGACGAGAAATACAAGACCGAGAGCAACCTTATAGACGGTTGCCAGAGCCGTGTGTGGCTGCAAGCCGACTACAACGACGGCATCATTACATTCTCTGCAGAGAGCGACGCTCTGATTGTGAAGGGCATCATAGCCCTGTTGATACGCGTATTGAGCGGACATACGCCCGACGAAATACTTGGTGCCGACCTCTATTTCATTGAAAAGATTGGGCTGAAGGAGCACCTCAGCCCTACGCGCAGCAACGGACTGCTGGCCATGGTGAAGCAGATGCGTATGTACGCACTGGCTTTCAAGGCCAAAGAGGGAGCGTAAAGCCGCTTTCAGCCCCACGATTATTCCTCGCTCATGCGAACTCTTCCCTTACTCATAGCCGCCGTTTTGCTCGCATCGTGCAGCCGCAGGCAAAACGCGGAGCAACCTGTTGAGCACTTCACAACCGAGGTGCTCAACCCCTCAACACCCGTGAAAGACCAGGGGCGCAGTCCCGCTTGTTGGATCTACGCCATGCTCGCCGCTATCGAGACGGAACACATTGGGCGCGGCGACTCCGTAAATCTGTCGCCTTACTACACGATGCGAAAGATGTTTGAGGACGGTGCGCAAGAGGCATATCTGACCCACAAGTCTTCGCCGTTGCTCGCTCGCGGCACTGCCATGCGTGCTCTGCGGTTGATAGAGAGCCGTGGCACGGTGCCCTACGATGCCTATCACCATGGTCAGAATGTCAACACCGCAGTGCTTGCCCGCAAGATAGCCATAGGAGTGAAAGCATCGGTCAACTCACGGCGCGGACTGGCGGCAAACAACGCAAGAATCGGAGCAATGCTCAACGCCGCCTTTGGTCATGAGCCTCGACGGGTATATATGCTCGGAGCGGAATATTCGCCGCAGGAGTTTGCGCGGAGCGTTTGTGCGCCTGGCGAATACGAGGCTCTCACCAGCTTCACCCACCATCCTTTCTATAGCCGTTTTGCCCTTGAAGTGCCAGACAATGTTTATCATGACAAGTGCCTCAATGTGCCTCTGGACACTCTCATGGAGCGTATGGAGCGTGCGGTAAGAAACCACCACGGCGTATGTTGGGAGGGCGACGTGAGCGAACCAGGCTTCTCGTCTGCCAGCGGCGTTGCGCGCATACCGAAGAATTGCGACTTGTCGCAAGAGGCTCGTCAACGAATGTTTGAACGGTTTGAAACCACCGACGACCACTGTATGGCCATTGTTGGCATTGCCAACGATGACCGTGGCGGCAAGTATTTCATCATGAAAAACTCCTATGGAGCTACAAATCCATACGCCGGTTTCGTGTATGTCAGCTTTGAATACGTGCGTATGAAAACCATTGCGGCTGTTATTTCACGCGGATACTGACACTATAGCCTTGCTCTACCCTCGTTATGTGGCAATCTTTGCCTGTCGCTACGGCTTGACGAACCAGCCCAAGCGGTGGGTTACGCCTTTACGACCGAGCGTCCTGACTACGTAGATGCCGCTGGCAAGGCGAGAGATGTCGGCATAGCGACCATAAGGTGCTGTGGTGACTATGCGTCCTTGAAGGTCTTCGATGGCTATATACTGCGCATCAATGGCCGAAGAGATGACAGGCAAGGGCAAACTGCGGCCATCGGTCACTGTAAGTCGCGGACAGAAAGCATCGCTACCATCCATCGGAGCCTCGCTATAAACCGGACTACTCTCATTGCCATACCTGTCCATGGCTCTCACGGCATAGTTCAACGCTGGTTTGTCGGCTGCGCGCGGCACCAACAGACAGGTTTGGCCGAGACGTGTGGCCACAAGACAACGAGCATCTTCTGTGTTTACCGTCCGCGACGCAGCAGCATATACATTATATGTGAGTGTCGGACTGTCGGAAAGGCTCTTTGCCCCACTCCATTCCAGCAAATCGCCATCCTGTGTGTGCATCACTTTCAGTCCCGTTGGCGGCGTGGGCTTAGCGGCAGACTGCCAAGTCATTGGCGGCACGAGCGACAGATACGGGTCTATCTCGCTCTGCACCATGTCGTAAACGCCCTTGACGTTGTCGGTAAAGAACTTAGACCGGAAGTATGCATGTCCCATTCCGCCCATGCGGCGCAGCACCTGAAGCTCACGCATTATCACGTCGGCATCCCAGTCATTCTCCTTTGGCGACAGCATGTATATGCCCAGCCCGGGGACAACGATGCGTCCGTAACTGTTTTCCTGCCAGTCGAGCGCGAAAGGATAGAACTGATTGCCCTGAAAATACATCATCGGGAACAACTCATCCATCAGTCCGTCCCTAAGCCAACCCTGCGCATCCTGACAAACACGGGTGTATGCGTTCCAACCACGGCTGGAATAGCGAGCCAAGTCGTCAAACTTTCCAACTGGCGAACAACTCATCTTCACCCACGGTTTCAGCGACTTCACTGCGTCGTGCACCTTTCTCACTATCGCCGTGATGTAGTTTCGGCCTTCATTGCGCCCCACCTTTATCTGCCACGTTTCGGGATAACGGATGTAGTCGAGGTGTATGCCATCCACATCATAGCCGCTGACCACCTCCCGACACAGTTTTGCAAGATAGTCACCCGTCTCACTGCGCTCCGGATTGAGGTAGCCGTAGCCATCTATCTTGCGCAACAACGCAGGACGGCTGGCGCGCAGGCGCTTGCAGCCGGTACCGTTCCACAGACCAACGGGTATCGCCACAATCCAAGCATGAAGCTCCATGCCGCGCTTGTGGCACTCATCAATGGCAAACTGGAGTGCGTCGTAGCCCGGCGACTGCCCCGGTATGCCCGAAAGACAACCGTCCCACGGTTCAAAGGCCGACGGATAGATGACCGTACCGCGCACACGAGTTTGCAACAAAACGGTGTTTACGTTGGCCGCACGCAGCTTGTCGAGAATGTCGCACAGTTCCTTTTGCTGCTTGCGTGCCGAATAAGCCGAGCGTGAATAACTGTGCGGCCAGTCCAGACCACCGATAGTGGTGAGCCAAACGGCGCGCACCTCATGCTTGGGCATGGGAGTTTGGGCAAAGGAAACTGCGGGCAAAAGAAACAGGAGCGCTGCCACAACGGCGGAAACGCTTGCCGACAGGAGTCTTGCGGTCGTCTTGAAGAGGCTCATCCAAACTATTTTGTCACCCTAATCCAGTCTATATCCAGACTTCCGCGCACGCCTTTCCCTTCCGGTTCTGCCGCTACGAAGCCAAACTTCGCGCCAATCCATTTGCCTTCACGCATCTGAAACTCATCGCCAACGGGCTTGAACTTCTTGCCGTCCATACTGTATGCAAACGTAAGCTTCGCACCTTTCGCGACCGTAAGCCTCAGGTAAATGTCCATATACAGTGCCGGATTGTATTGTATCTTGTCGCTTCGCGTGGGCTTAAGTTCCGCAAGAGTCTTGGCAACCTCCGCCTTTCCCTTGTCGGCCTTGGCGCAAGTGAGTTGCTGAAGCAGGAACTTGTCACCCTCACGCTTCACAATCAGCGCGCTATAGTCAAGTCCCATCATTATCAGTCCTCCGAACTGTCCCTCCTTCTTTGCCGCGAAACTCACCTTGGCAGTGGCGGTAAACTCGTCGGCGGGAGTCTTTTGGAGCAGCATATTCGGCACGTTCCACAGACTGACGCTCTTGGCTTCCATCCGCGAAGTGTACAGACGGAAGAAGCCATTGGGCGTTGGCTGACCGAAAGTCTGGTCGTAATTGGCCGGCCACTGCCACTGCTTGCCGAGCGAGACGGTGTTGAACTCATCGCTTTCCACAGGATTTTCAACCGGGAACGTACCGCCTACATTCGGTTTCTTGTGCGTTGTGACAGGTTCTCCGCACAGGCTGCCGCTCTTGGCTGCGCCCATTACCGGCCACCCCTTGACCCATTGCATCGGCTGAAGGTGCACCACCCTGCCGTAAGCGCCCTTGTCCTGGAAGTGCATGAACCAGTCTTCGCCCTGAGCCGTGTGTATCCAGCCGCCCTGATGAGGGCCGTTAATCTGGCTTTTGCCTTGCGCCATAACCGTTTTGCACTCGTAAGGGCCGTAGGGAGAGCGGCTTCGCATGGCCAACTGCCAGCCTGTTTCCACACCACCGGCCGGTGCCATAATCCAATACCAGCCGTCACGCTTGTAGAACTTAGGTCCTTCTACCGTATGGTTGGCGTTGCCGCCATCATACACCATGACCGGGTCACTTATGGCGCGCATTCCATCGACCGAAAGCTCGCGCACAGAAAGCATACTGTTGAATCCGGCGCGGCTGCCAGCCCATCCGTTGACCAGATAGCAGCGTCCGTCGTCGTCCCAAAGCGGCGATGTGTCTATCATGCCCTTGCCTTCTATGACGCAGACGGGCTTCTCCCACCCGCCTGCTGGGTCTTTGGTCTTCACCATAAACACGCCGTAGTCGGGGTCGCCCCAATAGATATAGTACTCGCCTTGGTGGTATCTTATGCACGGTGCCCACACTCCCATGCCGTGCGCGGGCTTGTTGAACACCTCTTTCGGTTCGAGCGACTTGAGCGCATGACCCACTATCGTCCAGTTTACGAGGTCTTTGGAGTGCAGAATGGGCAGTCCGGGCAGATGGTTGAACGAACTGGCAGTGAGATAGAAGTCGGTGCCCGACGCTCCGACACACACGTCGGGGTCGCTATAGTCGGCGTTGATTACCGGATTGGTATAAGTACCGTCGCCGTTGTCAGGACTCCACACCTGCGAACGATACTGCGCCTGTGCCGCTGCGCACGACAAGGCCAAGGTCAGTAGCAATAGTTTTGGTTTCATAGTGGTTTTATTTTCAGTTGGTAATTGTCGTTTGCCGTTATCCGCATAACGCGCTTTATGTCGTCATCCGTAGGGGACAGACTCAAAGCCACGTGCCCCATGGTGCGCCGCAGGTTGACTTCCACACACGGATGCACAAGGAAACCGTCGCGGTCGGTGCGGGACACAACCATCATGTCAACGCCAAAGGGACCGATGTAGCGTCCCGCAAGTTCGCCGGACATGAAGTTGCAGATACTTTCCTTTATATTTTCGAGCAAAACTTCTGGCACATAGCGGCTTATCGTTTCAAGTTTTGCATTCTCCGTGGCAATGATATTGCCCGTGTATGCGCCGTTCAGAGTACTGAACAGCGACAGTCCTTTGTAGGAAACGTGTCCGTCTCCGCCGCAGAAAAACTCCATGCCGAAGTCTTTCACCTTTCTGTAATACGGTTCAACCATAAGACTGTCCTGCGTGGTCAGCGCATTTTTAATCCATCCGTACAGGTGCGGCTCGCTTATATCGCCGTTGTCCACAAACCGCAGTCCGCGTCCGCTGCAACTCCAGGGCATCTTTATTACCGCCTGTCCCATGCTCTTGACATGCTCGGACACTTCATCCAGCGAGGAGCAAGCAAACGACTGCCCGGTCAAACCGTCGGTGCCTGACATCGATTCCAGCAGTCGGCACGACGTGAGACGGTGTGACAGCATGCGCAGTTCGTCGAGCTGCTCCAGGTCGGGCAACCGCTGCTTGTCTACACGGTGGCGCAACAGATAATTGCGCAAGGCCACATCCCAACCCCAAGGTGCCACTTGCGAGAAACTGACAGACGAGAGGTCTGCAGCTTCTATGAACAAAACATTCTCCGGAAGCGTTATATCCGCCTGTACACAAGCCTTTTTCAGAGCCTTGACAGCATAGTCGCGGTCTTCCACAAGCACGACATCGCCGTCGGAAGCCCACAGTGCAGGAATGAAACCGAGTCCGGACTTCAGCTCGCGCACAGCGTGCGGAGCAGTGAAATTGGCCGTGTTGGCAGCCAAGACAAGGTCGTGCTCAGGATTGAATATGTGCAGTGTCATTGCTGTAAGCGGTGTTTTCATGTTTCTCTAACGTCACTTGATTTTGTCAAATCCCTCACCGAACACACCGTGACAGAACGTTTGCGACACGAGAGCCCTGGGGTCAATGCTGTTTATGTAGCGCAGCACCTCCTGCGACTCATACTTGCGTGTGAGCACAATGAGAATGTCAACATCGCCTTTGGAATACCAGCCCTTGCCCTGCATGACGGTTACACCACGGTTGACACTGTTCATTATCGTGTCGGCAATCTGTTTGTACTCCTTGGAGATGATGATGAACTGCACGGTTTGGCGCGATCCGTTCACCACATAGTCGCACACATAGCTTGCAATCAGCGTGAAAGCCACACCATAGACGATGGTTTCGGTGCTGTGGAAAAGCAGATAAGAGGAGCAGATGATGGTTGTGTCGATGAATTGCATGGCCCGGCCGAAACTCATGCGGAAGTGTTTGTTGAGCAGAGCCACGAGTATGTCGGTGCCGCCTGTAGAACCGTTGTGCGAGAACACCAGTCCCAGTCCGGCACCGCCCAGGGCACCGCCGATGAGCACGTGCATGAACTTGTCGTCGCCAGCTGTTATGATGGGAAAATTCTGAAACAGCGGCTGCATGATACCGATTAGTACCGACATGATGGTCACACCGATGATGGTGCGTATGGCGAACTGCCGCGTGAGGGCGCGTGCCGCAACGATGAGCAGAATGATATTGAGCGTCCAGATGGATGCTCCAGCCGGGAATCCGAATGCGTAGTAGAGCAAGGCGGATATACCAGCCACACCTCCCATAACCACCTTTTCGGGAAGTATGAATGCCGTATAGCCAAACGAATACAACAGTATGCCGAAACTGATGAAGAACAAGTCCTTTATGTTCTGATTAGTTTTTCTGTGCTTTGCGCTGAGTGTTGTTGCCTCCATGTATGTGTCTTTCTTATTTATGCGTTTACAGTTTGCCCATGTCCGATGCGACCGTTTGCCAACGGGTTTAGGCTTCATGCGCAACTCCGTTCTACTGCAAAGGTACGCTTTTATTCCTTATCTCGCAAAATAAGTGGCCGAGTTACGGTGCGTAAGTGGTCGAGTTACGCATCGTAAATGGCCGAGTTACGGGTGCTAAATGGCCGAGTTATTTTCAGCCTATGCCAACGGTCTGTCTCACAGAGCCATACTTCGGCGCGGAAAAATGGGCATGGCGTAGCATACATACAGCCCTGATTTCACAAAAATATACCGCCAAATCGGTGGAGTTTGTTTTCTTTTTATTACCTTTGCAACCGTTTTGAGGACCCGTAGCTTAGCTGAATAGAGCGTCAGATTCCGGTTCTGAAGGTCATGGGTTTGAATCCCATCGGGTTCACTGGGCGGAAGTTTTTGGCAACAAAGACTTCCGCTTTTACGTATAAAGCAACGAGGGTTGCGAAATAAAGCGCAAAAGGACAAAGGACAGGCGGAGCGACAGGGCGGAAATATGGGTGCGCATACATCCGGCGGGGAACGGTACATGAAGAAGTACGCTGGGACTGACGGCCAAGACAGCCCCGAGAAGCAGTCAAATAAGCCCGTTTTGTGAGGGCTGTTGCACCGCCACACTTGTATATATCGGAAAAAAAGACTAACTTTGAGCCTTGAAACGAGGGAAAGCGGTGGTCTACAACGCTGCTTTCCGAGGCATAAGAACCGTTTTTCCAAAGCATACCAAGACAATGAGCAACGACGAAATGGACGACAACAACGGCATAACAAGTGAGGAACTGGCCGGAGAAGAACAGACCAACGACGGCGGCAACGCTGCCGAAAGCCACTCCGACTACAAACCGGCAGGACGCTTCGACGCATCGGCGGTACACCACCTGAGCGGAATGTACCAAAACTGGTTTCTCGACTATGCGTCATACGTGATTCTGGAGCGTGCTGTGCCGAACATAGACGACGGTCTGAAACCCGTGCAGAGACGCATACTCCACTCCATGAAGCGCATGGACGACGGTAGATATAATAAGGTGGCAAACATTGTTGGCCACACCATGCAGTTTCATCCTCACGGCGACGCGTCCATTGGCGACGCTCTGGTGCAGATAGGCCAGAAGGACCTGCTCGTGGACACGCAGGGAAACTGGGGAAACATACTCACCGGCGACCGCGCAGCCGCACCGCGATACATCGAGGCAAGGTTGTCGAAGTTTGCGCTCGACACAGTGTTCAACCCCAAGACAACGGAGTGGCAGATGAGCTACGACGGACGCAACAAGGAGCCGGTGGCTCTGCCGGTGAAGTTCCCGCTGTTGCTGGCACAGGGAGCCGAGGGTATAGCCGTCGGATTAAGCTCCAAGATACTGCCACACAACTTCTGCGAGATTTGCGACGCCGCCATAAGCTATCTGCACGGCCAGGAGTTTCATCTCTACCCGGACTTCCCCACCGGCGGAAGCATTGATGTGGGTAAATATAACGACGGCCGGCGCGGCGGAACGGTAAAGGTGAGGGCCAAGATAGAGAAGCTCGACAACAAGACTTTGGCCATTCGCGAACTGCCGTTCGGCAAGACCACCACGACACTGATTGACACAATACTGCGCGCCATAGAGAAAGGTAAGATAAAGGCGCGCAAGGTGGACGACAACACCGCCGCCAAGGTGGAGATACTTGTACACTTGGCTCCGGGAGTGTCGTCAGACAAGACGCTCGACGCCCTGTATGCTTTCTCCGACTGTGAGGTGAACATCTCGCCAAACTGCTGCGTGATTTCCGACCAGAAGCCTCAGTTCCTCTCCGTAAGCGACGTGCTGCGCCATTCGGCTGACCGCGCCAAGGAACTCATACGCCGCGAGCTGGAGATAAAGCGCGGCGAATTGCTGGAGCAGTTGCACTTCAGTTCGCTCGAAAAAATCTTCATTGAGGAGCGCATATATAAGGACAGGAAGTTTGAGCAAGCCCCTAATGTGGACGCGGTGTGCGAACATATCGACGAGAGGCTCACGCCATACTATCCGCAACTGGTGCGCGAGGTGACCAAAGACGACATACTGCGCCTGCTGGAGATAAAGATGCAGCGCATACTGAAGTTCAACAAAGACAAGGCCGACGAACTGATGGCACGCATCAAGGCGGAGATTGAGCGCGTGGACCGCGACCTTGCAAACATCGTGGAAGTGACAGCCGACTGGTTTGCCTTCCTCAAAGACAAGTACGGCAAGGACCATCCGAGGCTCACGGAGATACGCAATTTCGACACCATTGAGGCCGCAAAGGTGGTGGAAGCAAACGAGAAGCTCTATATCAACCGCCAAGAAGGCTTCATCGGCACGGGACTCAAAAAGGACGAGTTTGTCTGCAACTGTTCCGACATCGACGACATAATCATCTTCTACCGCGATGGTAAATATAAGGTAGTGCGCGTGGCCGACAAGATATTCGTGGGCAAGAACGTGATACACGTGGGCGTGTTCAAGAAGAACGACCGCCGCACTACATACAACGTTGTCTATCGTGACGGCAAGGGCGGCTACTACTACATGAAGCGTTTCAACGTTACGGCCATTGCCCGCGACCGCGAGTATGTGCTAACGCAGGGACGGCCAGGCTCAAAGGTGGTCTACTTCACGGCAAATCCCAACGGCGAGGCCGAAGTGATAAAGATTACGCTCGAACCGTCGGACGCCAAGAAGAAGTCAAGCATATTCTTCGACCGCGACTTCTCCAAGATTATCATAAAGGGACGCACGTCGAAGGGCAACATTCTTACCAAGAAACAGATTCACCGCATCGGACTGAAGAGCCACGGCCACTCCACTCTCGGAGGCCGCAAGGTGTGGTTCGACTCCGATGTCAACCGACTCAACTACGATGAGCACGGACGGCTGCTTGGCGAGTTCCACGACGGCGACTCCATTCTCGTAGTGCTCAAGAACGGCGAATACTACATTACCGGCTTCGATGCCAACAACCACTATGAGGACAACATACTGCGCATAGAGAAGTATGACGAAGCCAAGACGTGGACGGCAGTGCTTTTCGATGCCGACAACGACAACTATCCTTATATAAAGCGCTTCCTCATGGAAGCCACCAAGCGCAAGCAGAACTATCTGGGCGACAATCCGGCAAGTGTGCCAGTGCTGCTCACCGACCAGGCCTATCCCCGTTTGCTCGTCACGTTTGGCGGAGCAGATGCGTCGCGCGCCCCGATGGAGATTGATGCCGAGCAGTTTGTTGCCGTCAAGGGCGTAAAGGCCAAGGGCAAGAGACTGGCTACGTGGCAGGTGGAGAGCATTGAGGAGCTTGAACCGCTGCGGTTCCCCGAGCCGCAGGAGGCTGACGAGGAGGGTCAGGAGGGCGACGAAGACTTGCAGAACGCCGAAGAGGAGAACCTTGACCCCGACGCTGGCAAGTCGGAGCAGCAAGTGATAGACGAGATAACCGGCCAACTCAATCTTTTCGGCAACGATGACCAATAGAACAGTGCTTGCCACGGCGATGGCATTGGTGGCGGTTCTGCCCTCGTTGGCGCAGGTTGAGACGGAGTCAACGTCGCAGGTTGAGGCGGAGTTGACAACGCAGGTTAATCCGATAACGGCACAGGTTAGCCCGACAATGGCGCAAGTTGACTCCGTTCCGTCGCAGCGGATTACCACAACATCCTACATGATTGGCGTGGGCGCAACGAGGCTTCTCGACACCTATCTGTCGCAGGAGCACTTCAAAGGCGAGGGCTTTACCTTTCTCGCCACTCGCGAACTGCACCGCCCGGGCAAGCACTGGCTCACGGCAATGCAGCACCAGGCCAACCTCTCTCAAGCCAATGACCGCACCAACACGGCCTCTGAACTTGAAGGCTCGTACAACTTCTACATAGGCCGCTACCGCCAATGGCAGCTTCTCAACGACCGTCTCACACTGAGAGCCGGAGCCTTGGCCAACGTTTGCCTGGGCTTTGTGTACAACACGGTGAACGGAAACAACCCGGCGCAGGCTCGTTTGCACCTCAACATTATGCCGTCGGGCATGGCCACGTGGCGTTTCAGACTTTGGAAACGCGCCATGGCTGTAAACTATGAACTGGAGTTGCCGCTCGTGGGAGTGATGTTCAGCCCCAACTACGGGCAGTCTTACTACGAAATGTTTTCCCGCGGCGACTACGACCACAACGTTGTTCCCACCAGCTTTGTCAGCGCTCCGTGTTTCCGTCAGCAACTCTTGTTCGACGTAAACCTCGGCCGTCGCACCACTCTGCGCTTCGGTTATCTGGGAGATTACTACCAAGCGGCGGTCAACAACCTCAAATCGCACACCTATTCGCACCGCTTTATGATTGGTTTCGTGAAGCGGTTCAGACTAACCAGCTACAGACCATGAGAAAGACAATACTCGTTTTGATGGCGGTTTTGGCTGCCTTGTGCCAGTCGTGCGTTGACGTTGAGGAGTATGACAACACTACGCGCGGCAACTTCGACGCCCTGTGGAACATCATCGACCAGCACTACTGCTTCTTCAGCTACAAGGGTGAGGAGTACGGACTGGACTGGAACGCCGTGAGACAGGACTACAGCCGACGCATAGACAACGGCATGACCAGTGCGCAGCTGTTTGAAGTGCTCAGCGACATGCTGGCCGAGCTGCGCGACGGGCACGTGAACCTATCGCGTTCGGCTGACTTCTCGCGCTACTGGAGCTGGTATGAGAACTATCCGTCGAACTTCAGCGACACGCTCAACCGCCGCTATCTCGGCACCGACTACAAGATTGCTTCGGGACTGAAATACCGCGTGCTCGACGACAACATCGGCTACATATACTGCGAAAGCTTCAACACGCCCATCGGCGAGGGCAATCTGGACCAGGCACTAAGCCACATGATGCTTTGCCAAGGCCTGATTATCGACCTGCGCAACAACGGCGGAGGCGACATGACCACGGCCGAAAAGTTTGCCGCACGCTTCTTTGACTCCGAAACGCTCGTGGGCTACATTCAGCACAAGACCGGCACCGGCCACGACGACTTCTCCAGTATGGAGGAGCAAAGGCTGAAACCGTCGGCAAACGTGCGGTGGCACAAACGTGTGTGTGTGCTGACCAACAGGCAGGTGTATAGCGCAGCCAACGAGTTTGTCAAGTACATGAAGTGCTCCCCTAAGGTCAAAGTGGTGGGCGACCGCACCGGTGGAGGAGTCGGTCTGCCCTTCACGAGTTCGCTGCCGAACGGTTGGGCGGTGCGCTTCTCAGCCTGTCCCATGTACGACCGCGACCGCCAGTCCACCGAGTTCGGCATTGCGCCCGACTACGACTGCCAACTTTCGCAGGACGATGTGGCGCGCGGCACAGACACAATCATCGAATACGCACGACGGCTGCTCACCACTGGCTGGTAGCATATAGCCCACAAGAAACCTCCCGGCTGTTCGCCCGAACATACTAAAGGTGACGTTTACTGATGCTAAACGCCACCTTTATTTTATGCAAACACGACCTTGGTTATATGCAAACATCGCCTCTGCGAGAACAACCAAGCCACTTACGAAAACAACTGTGCCATTTGCGACTCGTAAACGTGCCGTTTAGCACTCATAAACAGTGCATTTACGGGTCGTAAACAGACCGTTTACAGTCCGAAACCATAACACTGATTTTTGCTTACAGTATCGTTTTTCGACATCGGCTGTACGCTTTTCTGTAAGCAAACAAACGCGTTTTGCTTACAGATTTTCGACCCCTTAAAATGAGAGGGGTGTTTATGACCCGAAAAAGGCGTCCACGGGAGCACAGATGCCCTAAGCGACGGCAACCGTCACTAAATAAAATAAAAAATCTTGGGCAGACGGTGGCTTTGAAGTACCTTTGCACGGCCAAGACAGCGCAGCAGGCGCAACGGAAGCGTGCTTTCATTGCGCCGGATGCAGACAGTCTTATGGCAGAACGACACAACTAAAAACAAGAAAAAACGTATGAAACTGGTGATAATAGGAGCCGGACGGCTCGCCACAAACCTCGGCAGGGCGCTGCTGAACGCCGGACATGACATAATGCAAGTGTACAGCCGCACAATGGAGTCGGCACAGGAAGCGGCGGCAATCATGGGAGGAATGCCCGTGACGAGTACAGACAAGATAACCAAAGACGCCGACGTGTATATCTGTGCGGTGAGCGACTCTGCCCTACCCAACCTCCTGCCTGTGCTGTGCAAGGGGCGCGAGCAAAAGGTGTGGCTCCACACAGCGGGCAGCCTGCCCCTGGACATGTTCAAAGGCATGGCTCTGCACTACGGTGTGCTCTATCCCATGCAGACTTTCTCCAAGGAAACGGTGGCCGACTTCAGCCACATACCGTGCTTCGTTGAGGCAAACGACGAACTGGCCACGCGAACCATCGTGCAGATGGCCACAGACATCAGCGACAATGTTTCGCCTCTATCGTCGGCCGACAGGAAGTATCTGCACCTTGCGGCGGTGTTCGCCTGCAACTTCGCAAACCACTGCTACACCATTGCAGCCGACATACTGGAGAAGCACGGCATGGACTTCAGCGTGATGCTGCCGCTCATCGACGAAACCACGCGCAAGGTACACACCATGCATCCGCGCCAGGCGCAGACGGGTCCGGCAGTGCGATATGATGAAAACGTGATTCGGGAGCAAAGCCAGATGCTGCGCAACGACCCGTTTGCCAAGGAGATATACGACAGAATGAGCATCAGTATCCACAAGAAAAGCCAAAAACAATGATAAACTACGATTTGAAACAGATAAAGGCCATAGTGTTTGACGTGGACGGTGTGCTGAGCGCGGAAATGATAACGCTCCACCCCGACGGCGAACCGATGAGGACGGTGAACACCAAGGACGGCTACGCCATACAACTGGCCGTGAAACTGGGACTGCGCATAGGCATCATAACCGGAGGACGCACCGAGAGCGTAAGAATACGCTACGAAAGCCTCGGTGTGAGCGACATCTACATGGGCAGCGCCGTGAAGCTCAAGGACTACGCCGACTTCAAAAACCGGTACAACCTTGACGACAGCGAAATCATGTACATGGGCGACGACATTCCCGACTATGAGGTGATGAGCCAGTGCGGATGCCCGGTGTGTCCGGGCGATGCCGTGGCCGACATAAAAGCAGTCAGCCTGTACGTCAGCGACAGGCGCGGTGGCGAAGGCTGCGGCCGCGACGTGATAGAGCAGACTCTGCGGGCACAGGGCAAATGGATGGCCGACAAAAAGGCATTCGGATGGTAATCGACACAACAGGAACAAATGTTTGAGGAGGAAATAAGCACAATGCTTGACAACATAAAAGGATACAAGGTGATACTGGCGAGCAATTCGCCACGACGCAAAGAGCTGCTCGGCGGACTGGACATAGACTTTCAGGTGCGCACTCTGCCCGGAATAAGTGAGGACTATCCCGCCGACTTGGCCGCAGCCGACATACCTTTATATATAGCCAACGAGAAGGCGGAGGCAAACAAGGCACAGATGGCCGCCGACGAACTGTTGATTACGGCAGACACGGTGGTGGTGCTGGGCAACGAAGTGCTCGGAAAGCCCAAGGACGACAGTGAGGCGCGACAGATGTTGCGCAAACTGAGCGGCAAGACCCATCAAGTGATTACCGGAGTGTGCCTTATGACGAAAAACAAGCAGCGCAGTTTCGCAGTGAAGACCGGCGTGACCTTCAAGGAACTCAGCGATGCAGAGATTGAATACTACGTCACCACATACCACCCGACCGACAAAGCCGGAGCCTATGGCATACAGGAATGGATAGGCTATGTGGGAGTGACGTGGCTCGACGGCAGCTATTTCAACGTCATGGGACTGCCCGTGCAGCGCATCTACCAGGAGTTGCAGGCGTTCTAATGACTGCTGCCTACTTTCTAATGACGGTAATCCATGGCACAACCGACCGCAACAGTCGCATTTTATACAAACATCTGGCGCGGAAGATACGATAGTTAAGGCAGCGGACGCGGCAGTTACGACTGTTGGCGCAATAGTTATGGCAGCGAAAACGCCATACTGCCCACCCCGAATAATAGACATCGGCAATGCAAATGCAGTACTTTTGTAAAGAATACCTAAAGAATGGTATTTACAAACCGTTAAGAGGTAATAAAAAGTGTATAAGTACCAAAGTTTTTTTTGGAAACGTTTTGTACATTAGCTAAAGTCACTTATCTTTGCACTCAGAAACATAGTAATTTTAATCTATATTTATCATTTTCCTAATGAGGAAACCGCTCGCGAGAGTCGTTTCCTCTTTTCATTTTATATCGCGGCCTTTTATTTTTGCACAGCGCCACTTTGGTGTGACCCACAAAAGCCCTCTATGGCTGCATAGCCCTAAACTCTGTTGGAGTAATCCCCGTTTGCTTTTTGAAGAAGCGCGTGAAGAACGATTGGTCGGGAAAGCGCAGGTCGGAAGCAATGGCCTGTATGCTCTCGGTGGTGGTGCGCAGACGCATCTTTATCTCCTGCACGCAATGCCTGTCTATTATCTCCTTGGCCGTCTCGTGCGACAACTGGTTGAGTATGCGGGCAAGGTAGCGTTGTGTGATGCACAGTTTGTCGGAGTAGAACGACACTTCCCTCTCCTTGTCGCCATATTCATACACGAGGTGAATAAACTGCACGAACAACTCGCTCTGACGTCCCCTTGTCTGCGGTTCAAGGTCGATGAACTGCGACTTCGTGGCATCATACAGTTCAAAGAGAATGTTCTGTATGATGTTTCTGACGATGGCAATGCGGTGTCTGCCGGCATTATGGTTCAGAAAATAGTCTATGTCGGTCATGTTGGCGAGCATGGTTTCGGCTCTCTTTGCGGGTATCACACCCATTGGATAGCGCCGCATGAAGTCCATAAACGCCGGTTCGGGGCGCGGTATCGCCTCAATAGCCTCAGCTTGGTTGAACGACAGTATGGAACATCTGAAATCGTCGTCCATATCAACATACCTAACCGTGGACTTCGGCGCAAACGTTATCGCGGTGTTCTCGCGCAACTCATACATGGAGAAGTCCACCTCCACATGGGCTGTACCTCTTTTCACCAGCACCAGCGTTATGCCGCTCGACTTCGTATACTGGTCTTGCACGGTAGGAAACCGTGCATCGAGCATCACTTCCACGCCACATACTTCCTGTTTGTCACTCTTCAAATTGTTCATATCCGCTTCTTTTGGCTGCAAAGTTAGCACAATCGGAATAAAGCGACTGCAATGGAAAAGTGAAACAGTTCAAAAAGAGAACAGTTTTTGTTTATACGTATCCATGTTCCGTTTTTGAAAAATTGTGTGCGCAAAAGATTTGCCCTTGCCGCCCCACTCCTTTCTACCTTTGCAGCGTTTTTAGGACACGCGTATGAAAGAAAACCATAAAGGAGAAAGAAAAAAGAAAATGATGACAATGAAAACAATGATTCCATGCGTGGGAATGGCCCTCAGCCTCTCACTCATGACAACATCTTGCCAACAGAAGAAGCAAGAGCAGACAGTGGCAACCACAAGTTTCAAGACAATGACCGTGAGCAAGACAGACAAAGAACTGTCAACGAGCTATTCGGCCTCAATCAAGGGAAAACAAGACATCGACATCTATCCGCAAGTATCGGGTAAGATAGAGCGTCTGTGTGTGCGTGAGGGCGACAAGGTGAGCCGAGGCCAACTCCTTTTCGTCATTGACCAAGTGCCATACCGCGCAGCGCTGGCCACAGCCTTGGCTACCGAAAAGGCAGCCGAGGCTCAACTGGCTTCGGCTCGTCTGACCTATGACAGCAACAAGGAACTGTATGCACAGAAGGTGGTGTCGTCCTACACGCTGCAAACATCGGAGAACGCCTATCTTACGGCAAAAGCACAGTTGGCGCAGGCCCGCGCCCAGGTGACCAACGCACGCAACAACCTGTCCTACACCGAGGTGCGGAGTCCGTCCAACGGCGTTGTTGGCGTGTTGCCCTACCGCGTTGGAACTTTGGTGAGCGCGTCAATGCCAAAGCCACTGACCACAGTGAGCGACAACTCGCAGATGTATGTTTACTTCTCGATGACAGAGAAGCAGCTGCTATCCTTCGTGCGCCAATATGGTTCGAAGGATGCCGCCATAAAGAATATGCCGGAGGTGTCGCTTCAGCTTGGCGACCAGTCGATGTACAACCATAAGGGCAAAGTGGAAAGCATCAGCGGCGTAATAGACACCGAGACGGGAGCCGTCACTCTGCGTGCCGAGTTTGCCAACCCTGACCGCCTGCTCAACAGCGGCGGCTCCGGCAACGTCATCATCCCCACGACGATGAAGGATTGCATAGTAATTCCGCAGTCGGCCACAGTGCAGCAGCAGGACAAGCGCATAGTATATAAGGTGGCAAGCGGCAAAGCCGTGGCCCAGCTCATTGAGGTGGAGAGCATCGACGACGGCACCAGCTTCATCGTGAAGAACGGCTTGAAGCCCGGTGACGTGATTGTGAGCGAAGGCGCAGGAATGGTGAAGGAAGGAGAGAATGTTAAGTGAAGAGTGAAGAATTCAATGGCTTTTGGGGCGCAAGGCCCAGCTTAACATGTAACATAGTAACAGAATGAAAGGCAATATATTTATCAAACGCCCGGTGATGGCTATATGCGTCGCCGTGCTGATAGTAATGGTGGGATTGATTTCGCTGTTCAACCTGCCAGTAGAGCAATATCCCGACATCGCGCCTCCTACAGTGCGTGTGGAGGCCACATATACGGGTGCCGATGCGGACGCGGTGATGAAGTCTGTCATCATGCCGCTGGAAGAGAGCATCAACGGTGTGGAGAACATGCTCTACATCACCTCCACAGCCACAAACTCGGGAACGGCACAAATCAATGTCTACTTCAAGCAGGGCACCGACCCCGACATGGCCACCGTGAACGTGCAGAACCGTGTGTCGAAAGCGCAGGGACTGTTGCCGTCGGAGGTTACAAAGATTGGTGTGACCACCCAGAAGCAGCAAAACAGTTTCTTGCAGATTGGCGCGCTGGTGAGCAACGACGGAAAATATGACGAGACCTTCCTCGCCAACTACCTCGACATTAACGTCGTGCCTGAGATAAAGCGTATCAACGGTGTGGGCGAAGTGCTGGAGCTTGGCGACACCTACAGTATGCGCATATGGCTCAAGCCCGACCTCATGGCTCAATACCACTTGCAGCCGTCCGACGTGACGCAGGTATTGGGAGAGCAGAACATAGAGGCCCCGACTGGAGCGCTCGGCGAGGCGTCGCCCAACACATTCCAATACACGCTGAAGTATCACGGTAGATTGAAGAGCGTTGAGGAGTTCAAGAACATGGCCATACGCAGCAACGACGACGGAACCGTGCTCAGACTGAAGGACGTGGCCGAGGTGGAACTGGGCCGACTGTCATACAGCTTCCACGGCGAGGTTGACAAGAAGCCTGGCGTTACGTTCATGACTTTCCAAGTGGCCGGAGCCAACGCCACGGAGGTGAACAAGAACATATCGGCCAAGCTCGACGAGATGTCGAAGGTGTTGCCCAAGGGCTGCGAGTTCATCGAGATGCACAGCTCCAACAACTTCCTCTTCGCCTCGATCCACGAGGTGGTCGAGACTCTGGTCATAGCCATCATCCTCGTGATACTCGTGGTGTACTTCTTCCTGCAGGACTTCAAGAGCACCCTCATCCCGTCCATATCCATCATAGTGTCGCTCATCGGCACGTTCGCCTGCCTGACGGTGGCCGGATTCAGCATCAACATCCTCACGCTGTTCGCCCTTGTGCTTGCCATCGGAACCGTGGTTGACGACGCCATTGTGGTGGTGGAGGCCGTGCAGGCCAAGTTCGACGCCGGCTACAAGTCGTCCTATCTCGCCACACGCGATGCCCTCCACGACGTGAGCATGGCCGTGGTGTCATGTACATTGGTCTTCATGGCCGTGTTCATCCCCGTGTCGTTCATGGGCGGAACGTCGGGCATCTTCTACACCCAGTTTGGTATCACGATGGCCACTGCCGTAGGTTTGTCCATGATATCTGCCCTCACACTTTGCCCCGCACTCTGCGCCATGATGATGAAACCTGTGGAAGGTGCCACCGACGCTAAGGGCAACCTGCTTACCGATGCCAACGGCAACCCTATAGACGGTCACAAGAAAGGCTTCAACGCCCGCATCCGCGCTGCCTACAATGCCTCGTTCAATGCCGTGATGGGCAAGTACAAGCGTGGCGTGATGTTCTTCTTCCACCACCGCTGGCTGGCATGGGGCGGACTGGCAGCCTCTGTGGCTCTGCTCGTGGTACTGATGACAACCACCAAGACAGGTTTCGTGCCGCAGGAAGACCAGGGCGTGATGATGATCAACGTGAGCACATCGCCCGGAAACACACTGGCTGAGACCAACAAGACCATCGACAAGATATCTGACATACTTGCCAAGCAAGAAGAAGTGCAGCACTTCAGTACCGTTGCCGGCTACGGTCTGCTCTCTGGCCAAGGCACATCGTATGGCACAATCGTGGTCAGACTGAAGAGCTGGGACGAGCGCAAAGGCAAGGAACACTCCATTGACAACGTGATGGCGCGGCTCAACGGCGAGTTTGCCAAGCTGAAGGAGGCGCAGGTGTTCTGCTTCCAGCCGGCCATGATTCCTGGCTACGGCTTGGGCAACTCCATAGAGCTGAACATGCAGGACAAGACTGGCGGCGACAAGAAGGTCTTTTACAATCATGTGATGAAGTACATCGCCGCCCTCAACCAACGCCCCGAAATTGCCGTGGCCTACACGTCTTACGGAATGAACTTCCCCCAGATATCGGTCGACGTGGATGCCGCCAAGTGCAAGCGGGCTGGCATATCGCCCTCCACCATACTCGACGCGCTGGGCAGCTACTGCGGTGGCTCTTACGTGAGCAACTACAATGAGTTCGGAAAAGTCTACCGTGTGATGATAGAGGCATCGCCGCAGTTCAGGCTCGACAAGCACGCGCTCGACAATATGTTTGTGCGCAACGGCTCGGAGATGGCTCCGCTAAGCGAGTTCGTCACGCTGAAGGACGGTGTTGGCGCGCAGGTGTCCAACCGCTTCAACCTCTACAGTTCAATCCAGGTGAACGTGAACGTTGCCGACGGCTATTCCACCGGCGAGGCGCAGAAGGCCATAGCCGAGGTGAAGGAGCAGACACTGCCGTCGGGCTACGGCTATGAATTCGGCGGCATGGCTCGCGAGGAAGGCAACAGCGGTGGCGGCAAGACGCTCTTCATCTACGGCATCTGCGTCATACTTATATATATCATCATGGCTTGCCTCTACGAGAGTTTCCTCATCCCGTTTGCAGTCATACTCTCCGTACCGTTCGGACTTATGGGCAGTTTCCTCTTCGCCAAGCTCTTCGGGCTTGAGAACAACATCTACCTCCAGACGGGTATCATCATGCTGATTGGACTGCTGGCCAAGACCGCCATCCTCATCACCGAGTATGCAGTGGAGCGCCGCCGCGCCGGTATGGGCATCATCTCGTCGGCATTCTCCGCCGCACAAGACCGCTTGCGCCCCATCCTCATGACAGTGCTCTGCATGGTGTTCGGCATGCTGCCGCTGATGTTCTCCACCGGCGCCGGAGCCAATGGCAACAGCTCGCTCGGCACGGGTGTGGTAGGCGGATTGCTCGTCGGCTCATTGTCTCTCATCTTCGTGGTGCCGGTGTTCTACGTAGTGTTCGAATGGCTTCAGGAGAAGGTAAGAAAGCCATACGACGAGGCTGGCGACCTGCAATTGCAGCAGGAACTGTTGCAGAGCATTGAGGAAAAGAGCAAAGCCAAGCAAGAGTGAAGAGTGAAGAACGAAGAGTGAAGAATTTAAAAAGCAAAAACGACGAATGAGAAAGATAATATATTCAGCCCTGCTGCTCGCCTCGTTGAACAGCTGCGGCATATACACAAAATATCATCCGGTGACCGACGTGCCCGACAAGCTCTACGGAGACTCGGTGCTGAACAAGTCCGTCGCTGAGTATCAAGACACAGCGTCGCTGGGCTTCATGGACTGGCACGAACTGTTCAGCGACCCATTGTTGCAGCAGTACATCGACCGTGGTCTGAACCAGAACACCGACTATCTGACCGCAATGCAGCGCGTGGAAGAGGCCAAAGCCACACTGAAGGCTGCCAAGCTGGCCTTTCTGCCCAGCTTCGCCATATCGCCCCAGGCCAGTGTCTCCAGTTTCAACAACTACAAGGCCACGCAAACCTATTCCGTGCCGCTCAACATGAGTTGGGAGATTGACATCTTCGGACGCATGCGCAACGCCAAGAAGCAGGCACAGGCCCTCTATGCCAAGAGCAACGACTACCGCCAGGCCGTGCGCACGCAAGTGATAGCCAATGTTTCTAACCTCTATTATACGTTGATTGCTCTCGACCAACAGCTTTCTCTGTCCGAGGAGACAGAGGAGGCTTGGCGAGAGACTCTCACAACAGCACGCGCACTGATGAAGGCTGGCCGGTACGACGAGTCGGGCGTGTCGCAGATGGAGGCCGCACTTCAGAGTGTACACACTGGGGTGCTCGACCTGAAGAGTCAGATAGCGCAGACGGAAAACAGCATGGCGGTGATTCTCGGCGAGACACCGCGCCACTATGAGCGGAGCAACAGTCTTAATCTCCTTGGCGACAAGTTCTCCGTAGGCGTTCCTTTGCAACTGTTGTCGGCACGTCCCGACGTGAGGCAAGCCCAGCGCACAGTGGAGGCCGCCTTCTATGGAGTGAATCAGGCGCGCTCGGCCTTCTATCCCTCGCTCACGCTCAGCGGCAGCGTCGGCTGGACCAACTCGGCCGGGACAATGATTGTGAACCCCGGCAGATTTCTCGCCTCAGCATTGGGTTCGCTCGTGGCTCCCGTGCTGACAAAAGGGCAGAACGAGGCTAAGCTCAAGATAGCCAAGGCACAACAGGAGGAGGCGAAGCTGGCCTTCACCCAAACGCTGCTCAACGCCGGCAAGGAGGTGAACGACGCGCTGACCGCCTACCAAACATCGGAGGCCAAGGACCAAAGCATCGCCTCGCAAGTCGCCTCGCTGCAAAAGGCGCTCAAGAGCACAACTCTACTGATGGACCACGGCACCAACACATATCTCGAGGTGCTCACGGCGCGCCAGTCGCTGTTGTCAGCCCAGCTGACACAAGTGGGCAACAAACTTGCAAAAACTCAAAACATAATCAACCTTTATCAGGCTCTTGGCGGAGGCCAGGAACAAGAAACAAAGAAATAGGCAATGTGCCACACCGCCATAGTGAACCGAGGGCGGTAGAGAAGAGACAACATCTTGTCATCAGAGTGATTACTTTTCTTTTTCACTTATAGTAATCATCTCATGCGGACTGTCTGTGAAGTGATTCACGGACAGTCTTTTTCATCTCCCGTTGTAACATTATTTCCCATTCGTCTAAAACAATTGCATCGATTTAGGCCGAAAATGTATGCTATCTTTGACCAAAATATATGCTATCTTTGGCTAAAATCGATATGATTTTCGGGCAAAAATATCTCAAATACGCAAGAAAACGAGGCACCAATTGCAAGACAAAACCAA
>CAVGKZ010000046.1:0-21138 GCA_963630025.1 bacterium
CTTAAAAAACAAAAAGGAAAGTGAACGCACATACGAGGAGAAAATCGCTATGATTAGTCGAAAAGCCAGCTACAAGCATGTTGTTGCTATCGCCGCCAATCCCTCGCGTAAAATGGAGCAAGATGATTGGGATAGGTTGGCCATGGATATAAACAAAGTTTGGCCTGGTTTTGATGACGGACTAAAAAAACTATGCGACATGTCAACCGTGCAGTATCGGTTGTGTTTGCTTGTCATGGTGAAAATATCTCCTACTGATATGGCAACTTTGCTTAACCGTTCGAAATCCACAATCACATCAATTCGTTCGAGGTTGTATAAAAAGGCTTTTGGAGAAGATAAAAGACCCGAGGACTGGGATGATGTAATCCGTTCTATATAAAGAACTTTCGAATGCGTACAGTACGCATTTTTTAGTATGCGTACTAAATGCGTACTGATTTTCACCATTTTCGTTTTAAAACGTTCTACCTTTGCAGCGAACAAAAAAACGAAATGATATGGAAAAGAAAATCATGATTATCGCACTCATGCCAATTATTTGCGTGGTTTCTGCGAATGGGAATACATTGAGAACAACGTGTCTTCGATTGCCTAACGACACCCTAAAGACCATTTCCACAACAGTCACTTGTTACGACACCAAGGCTGACGGCAACGCAAGTGAAGACTCTTGTGAAAATGTGTACAAGACAGTGACAACAAATACTGTTGTTTTCAAAGATGGCAAGTCAGTGACAACTATGACGGAAAAGGACAATAACGGCAACATCGTCAAACAGCAATCAAAACCAGGAGGGCATAGCAAAACGACAGTAAGGAAAAAAGGCAACAAGACTGTTGTGACGACAATCACAGAGAGTGACGATTAATAGAATTCTATTTTATTGCGTCTAAGGATCTAATCTCTACAGAAATATTATATAGAAGCAATGATTGTGGAAATATAATCAAGCAAAACGCAATCCATAAAGCTCTATTGTTTGCTCCTAAAGAATACTCCAACGGAAGCTGAAACAATCAGCCAATAACCCAACGCAAACGGCTTCCGAACACTGTCGGAAGCCGTTTGCGTTGGGTTTTCACTTGAAGAATCGCGACGCAAAAGCGTCACACTTCATATTCGGTAGCATCCTCTACACCAGCCCCGGCAAGGGCTTCGCGGCGCTCTACACACGTGCCGCACTTGCCACAATGCTTGTCGCCGCCCTTATAGCACGACCAAGTTTCACTATAGTCTATGCCAAGAGCCGCGCCACGACGGGCAATGTCGCCTTTGGTTATGCTGGTGTATGGAGCGGAAACCGTGACGTTGGCATACGTGCCAAGGCGTGTGGCCTCGTTTATCGCACCGACAAACTCCGGACGGCAGTCGGGATAGATGGTGTGGTCGCCACCGTGGTTGGCCATGAACACATTGCTCAGTCCTTGGCTCTCGGCTATTCCAGCCGCAATGGACAGCATAATGCCGTTGCGGAACGGAACTACCGTAGACTTCATGTTGTCGTCGGCATAGTGGCCTTCAGGTATCGCATCGGCTCCGTCAAGCAACGAACTCTTGAAATACTGGTGCATGAAGTCGAGCTTGACGGTGATGTGACGTATGCCGAGCCGCTTGCAGTGAAGTTCCGCAAAGGGTATTTCACGGGCATTATGGTTGCTGCCGTAGTCGAAACTGATGCCGAGGGCTATGCGCTCACGCTGCTCATAGAGCAACGTAATGCTGTCCATGCCTCCGCTGACGATTATTGCAGAGTCTTTCTTCATCATTTTGCAGCGGCAATCATCTCGATTTCAACAAGCGCACCCTTGGGCAGAGCCTTTACAGCAAATGCACTGCGGGCAGGAAACGGCTCGCTGAAGAACTGCGAATACACTTCGTTCATTGCGCCGAAGTCGGCAATGTCGGCCAGAAGTACTGTAGTTTTCACCACGCGGTCGAGGTCAAGACCTGCCGAACGCAATATGGCCTGTGCGTTGAGTATCGACTGACGCGTCTGCTCGGCTATCCCTCCTTCGGGGAATGTGCCCGTTGCGGGGGCGATGGGCAACTGGCCAGAAACGTAGACAAAGCCATTGGCCTCTATAGCCTGGCTGTATGGGCCTATAGCTGCAGGTGCGTTGGGGGTTGATAATGCTTTCATTGTTGTTCCTTTCTTTTGTGTTTTTATTGTCAAAGTATATATATCTTATATTGTTTATAGCAGGTTCTTGCTCCTTTCTGCTTCATCCATCTCATGCGAAATCCATCCCATCAGCACATGTACGACATAGTTGCGCTCCTGCACTGTAAGTTCATGCCCCTGCGCTATGCCGTGCCACTTTGCCAAACAACCACGACAGCAACAGCCTGTGGCGTGCTGGGCTATGAAAACGGGATGGCCACGCATGGGAGTCTGCTTGCCATCGTTGCAAGGAAAGGCCGGAGCAAGACGCTTAAGTATAAAGTCTGTGGCATGAGTGCGCACGGCAGTCACACCTTTGGCCTTGACATAAGCAATGTCTTGAGACTTCAAATGAAACCTGCTGCGGAAGGTTGACTTGCCAAGGCGTAAGAACAAATCCGCCAAATCGGCATAGCTTTCCCATTCGCCGGCTGCCATAACATTCGGCTGCAAAGCTTCGTCTGACGGGGAATCGTCACCGCCAAACAGCCAGCCCTCCATATCCGATTGCCTCGCTCTACGCTTTGCCATGGGCTGCAGTCATAATCCAAACGCACTCGTCAATAGCGGCTCGCCATCTTCAGTGCGGCTACATATACTACGATTCCGCATACAATGAGAAGCAAAGCCGCTAACAGCAAGACGTTGACCGCATGGATATGAGCGACAAAAGTCACGACAAGCAGCAGTACGCCCAGCACTACGAGCAGCAAACCAACCTGCTGCGTAATCAGTTTCTTCATGCTTCCTCTGTCTGTTTCAACGGGTTCCATCCCTGAGCCTTCAACTCAAACTCGTTGCCGTCGCGACTCACGAGCACGCAGCCGAACTGTTCCTTGGTGACATGGCCAATGAGCATAACGCCCTCCATGTGCTCTATCTTCTCAAGGTCGGCTATGGGAACGGTGAACAGCAGTTCGTAGTCTTCGCCGCCGTTGAGCGCACAGGTGGTGACGTTCATGTTCAGCTCCTCGGCCATGACGGCTGCCTGATAATCAATGGGGATGTTCTTCTCGAAAATGCGGCATCCCACATGACTCTGCCGGCAGATATGTTGCAACTCGCTGCTGAGTCCGTCGCTTATGTCCATCATCGCCGTAGGACGGATGCCAGCCGCGCGAAGCTTTTCTATAATATCGCCGCGCGCCTCGGCCTGCAACTGACGCTGGAGCAGATACTCCTTGCCAGCGAAATCGGGTTGGAAGTGAGACAACTCGGCCAGTGCTTTCTTGTCGCCACGCTTCTTGGCCTCGTCAACCTGCTGGTAGTACACGCTCTTCTCGCGCTCCAACAGTTGCAAACCCATATACGCCGCGCCCAAATCGCCTGACACGCACACCAAGTCGGTGTCTTTGGCTCCGTTGCGATAAACAATGTCGGCCTTGTCAGCCTCACCTACGCAGGTTATGCTTATAGCCAAGCCGGTGAAAGACGACGTTGTATCGCCGCCAACAACATCCACGCTCCACTTGTCGCAGGCCATACGCAGTCCGCTGTAGAACTGCTCCATGTCCTCTACGGTAAACCTCTTGCTGATGGCGAGGCTTACGGTCATCTGCCGTGGTGTGCCGTTCATGGCGAAAATGTCGCTGATGTTGACCATGGCAGCCTTGTAGCCAAGATGCTGCAAATCGATGTAGGTAAGGTCAAAGTGTACTCCCTCCATCAGCAGGTCGGTGGTTACGAGCACCTCCTTGTCGGGATAGTGCAGTACGGCGCAGTCGTCCCCCACGCCATACACCGTTGATGCGTTCTTTGGTTTTATGTCTTTTGTGAGATGTTTTATCAGTCCAAACTCACCAAGCGTTGCTATGTCTGTCATAAGTTTGTTTTCTTCGTTCCGTAAAAAAGATTGCACCAACCGGCAAAGCCACTGTCACGGATGGCGGCAGTCTACTTTGCCTGTTGGCATCAATGTCATGCGCGACGTATCATCTCGCGCATTATCTCTGTCATCAGCGGCTGCGCCTTGTTGGCAGCCACCTGCACCTCCTCGTGACTGACCTCCACGGGAGTGTCCTCAAGCCCAAGGTCGGTGATTATGCTCACACCAAACACCCTGATACCGCAATGGCGCGCCACGATAACCTCGGGCACGGTGCTCATACCAACGGCATCCGCCCCCATGCGGTGATACATCTTGTATTCGGCAGGAGTCTCAAAGGTAGGACCTTGTACACCTATATATACTCCATGTTGCACGTCTATACCATTTTCGCAGGCAATCTCTTCGGCCTCGGCTATCAGTTTACGGTCGTAAGGCTCGTGCATATCAGGAAAACGGGGACCTGTGGGAAAGTTCTTACCGCGCAACGGATGCTCTGGAAAGAAGTTGATGTGGTCGGTTATAATCATTAGGTCGCCAATTCTGAAAGCAGGGTTCATGCCACCAGAAGCATTGCTCACAAACAGAGTGTCAATGCCCAGCTCATACATAATGCGTATGGGAAAGGTTACCTCCTTCATGGTATATCCCTCATAATAGTGGAAACGCCCCTCCATAGCCATCACGTCCTTGCCACCAAGTTTGCCAAATATGAGTTTGCCGGCATGGCCTTCCACTGTGGAAACGGGGAAGTTGGGAATTTCCGAATACGGAAATTCATAAGTGTCAGTGATTTCTGAAGCTAATTGTCCGAGGCCTGTCCCCAGTATTATTGCCGTTTTGGGACTTGTTGTCATCCTTTGCCGTAGCCAAGATGCTGTTTCTTGAATTTTTGAGTACATAGCCTATTATGTTTTCGTTAAACATTTTGCCTTGCCCAAGCATGAACTCTATCTTCACGGGCAGGGCATAAATACTCTCTTTCACACTGTTGTCAAGTCCCTCAAGCCCACGCAAACGCTCGGCATCCTTCTCGGTTGTCACAATAATGCTGTCGCCTTCAAGCCCGCAGAACGCTTCATTGATGCGCCTTACGTCACGAGAAGTAAACGCATGATGGTCGCCGAAAGTAAGAGGATGAATGTGTTCCGTGTATGAATGCAGGTCTTCAACCATCTGTCGAGGCGAGGCAATTCCCGTAAGCAGCAGAATCTGAGTGCCTGAGGTGATGGTTTCGAGCGGTTTCTCCTTGCCCGTGAATATGCCGTGCAATGCTCCATAGACAAGAGTTGTAAAATAAAGATGCTGATAAGGGTACAGCCCCATGGCCTTCATAGTCACGCGGAAGTCCATAGGTTTAAGTTCTTTCGGACATTTCGTCACAATAACGATGTCGGCACGGCTCTTTCCAGACAACGGCTCGCGCAGACGACCTGCGGGAAGCAACGCGTCGTGGATGATAAGCCGGTGATAGTCTACCAAAAGAATATTGATTCCAGGCTTGACATAGCGGTGCTGGAATGCGTCATCAAGAATAATAACGTCGATGCTCTTGCCCATTTTGCCTTCCGTGAGCAGCGATATGCCCCGGCAGCGGTTTTTGTCGACCGCCACCGTGGCCGCAGGAAACTTGTGCTTCATTTGGCATGGCTCATCGCCAACCGTAGCTGCCGTGGCATCATTGTCAGCCACTACAAAGCCATGGGTCTTGCGCTTATAACCTCTACTAAGCACGGCCACACCGAACTTCTCGGCAAGCAATTCCACAAGATATTCCACATGAGGAGTCTTTCCCGTGCCGCCTACGGTTATATTTCCTACAGAAATTACAGGCACATCAAAGCTTCGGCTCTTCAGAACCCCGATGTCAAACATCATGTTCCTTAAGCCTACGCCCAAGCCATACAGCCAACTGAGTGGCCGGAGCCATTCGTTTATCTTGATGGAGCCGCCTTTCATTTTATAACCAGCACATAAGGCAGACGAGCCTGTATTGCGCTCTGCTTATTGATAGTCTTCAGATAGGTAAACGGTGCATAATATTCGCCGAGGGTAAGTCTCAGTTGTTCGTCAAGATAGCTTCCTTTACCCGAAATCTGTGCAAAGAAACTGTCAAACCAGTCGGGTAAATCCGGATAGTCCTCGGTGTGGTAGTCGCCAAGCTTAGCCAATTGGGCGGCTTTAGCAACGGCTTTGTCCAGTCCGCCAAGGCCATCCACGAGTTTTATGCGCAAAGCGTCGTTGCCGAGCCACACTCTTCCCTGGGCGATACTGTCAACATCGGCCACCTTCATGTGGCGTCCGTCGGCCACACGTTTCAGAAAAAGGTTGTAGCCACGACCTATATAAGCATTGAGATAAGCCATTTCCTCGGCGTTGAACGGACGGGCAAGTGTGCCGAAAGCACTGTTCTTGTTTGTCTTTACCTCGTCGAACTTCACGCCAAGTTTGTCTGTAAGAAGACCGCTAAAGTCGGGAAACATTCCGAAAATGCCTATGCTTCCAGTAAGAGTTGTAGGCTCTGCGTATATATAGTTGGCAGCACAGCTAAGGTAATAGCCACCCGAAGCAGCCAAACCTCCCATGGAAACGACCACAGGTTTCTTCTCTTTCAGCTTGCATACGGCGTGCCATATCTGCTCAGAAGCGTAAGCACTGCCGCCACCGGAGTTAACCCGCAGCACCACAGCCTTGACATCATCGTCATTAGCCAAGTCTTCGAGATCCTTGCATACGGTTGTTCCAACTATCTGCGCGCCGCCAGACAGTCCGCTTGCTGCCTGGTCAACCACGTCGCCATAGGCATAATATACGGCAATCTCGTCACCTTTTCCTTCGTCAACAGCAGGAAGGTTTTCCATATCTGCCACAGACAACTGGTTGATTGTCTCGTCCTGGTCAACGCCAAGCAGTTTTTTTATCTCCACTTTCACCTCATCGGTGTATATCAACTTGTCTACAAAATGCGCCTTGAGATACTGGCTCTGCTCTGCAAAAATATACAGGCTGTCAGCATAAGCATTGAGTGAGGATTTGGAAATCTTGCGGCTGGCCGATATATCTGTCAGCATCTTGTCCCATACTCCGTTCAGATACACCGAAACCTGCTCACGGTTGGGTACACTCATGCCGTCAGAAGTGAACTGTTCAGGCGCACTCTTGTACTTGCCAACCTTGGACAGTTGCATCTTCACTCCGAACTTTGCGAGTACATCCTTGAAAAACATTGGGGTGGCGGCCAGTCCATACCAGTTTATCATGCCCTGAGGATTAAGGTATACTTTGTCGGCCACCGAACATATATAATAGGTGAACTGCGTGTACATGTCGCCGTATGACACAATCCATTTGCCGCTCTTTTTGAAGTCAACAAGTTTATCGCGTATGGCCTGTGCGGAAGCTGGCGCATCCGGTGAGAACATACCTGCTTCGATGTAGATTCCCTTTATCTTCTCGTTGTCCTTTGCTTTGTCGATAGCTGACAGTATTTCCTGTAATCCCAATTCTGGAACTTTCTCTCCCATCACTTTCGACATCACATCGTTGTTAGACCGCTCGCTGAGAGCACCTGACAGATTAAGAACAAGCACTGAATTGTCCTTAACTTCGGTCGTGGAATTACTTGAGGCAACCATTCCGGCGATTGAAATACCACCTATGATGCCTACGAGCACTCCTACTATCACCATGCCCACGACTGTTGCAAGCACATATTTCAAAAAATCTTTCATCGTTTCTGTTTATTAATGGTGTTTACACTATACATACGCCAACGCAATATTTGCATTCGGCTTCAATATACAGGCGGCTCAATATACCTGTTCTTGCACGTTAATATATAAGAGAATGCCCTATTTGGCATCTGCTCTTATACATTAACATAAAGAAAACCGCCTGGTCAGGCAATTCAAGTCTTACAGATGAGCCAGCTCAACTACTTTGTCTACAGCGGCGTGCAGACCGTCTGCGTTCTTGCCGCCAGCAGTTGCATAATGGGGTTGACCACCTCCACCACCTTGTATCAACTTTGCAGCCTCACGGACCATCTGTCCTGCGTTAAGCGAGTGTTCAGCCACCATGTCATCGCTAAGCATTACGCTAAGCATCGGTTTGCCGTTTTCAACAGTTCCGACGGCGCAAAGCAATGATGACGACACCGCCTGACGAATCTTGAACACGAGATCTTTGGCTGAAGCGGCAGGCATTGGCAGAATTGCCGTGATTACTTTCACACCGTTTACTTCATGAGCTTTGGCTATCAACTCGTCTTTTGCACGATCCACAACCTGAGCCTGGAAGCGGTCAATCTCCTTCTTCATCAAGTCATGCTCGTCGATGTACTTGCGTATAACGCCCTGCAAATCCTTTGCGTTGTTGAACAAAGAGCGTACCGCATTGAGCGCATCCTCTATGTTGTACATCAGTTTCTCGCACTCAACACCTGTCTTGGCCTCTATACGGCGTATGCCGGCGGCCACCGAACTTTCGCTTATTATCTTGAACATGCCTATGCGGCCTGTAGATTTGGCGTGGATACCGCCGCAGAACTCGCAGCTAGGACCGAAGCGTACCACGCGCACCTTATCGCCATACTTCTCTCCAAAAAGAGCGATGGCTCCCAGTTTCTTGGCCTCTTCAAGCGGAGTGTCGCGGTGTTCGTCAAGGGGAAGATCTTCACGTATCATCTTGTTGACCAAACGCTCCACCGCGCGCAGTTCCTCGTCGGTCACTTTCTGGAAGTGAGAGAAGTCGAAACGGAGCGTATCGTGGCTTACAAACGAACCCTTCTGCTCCACATGGTCACCGAGCACCTGTTTCAGAGCATAATCGAGCAAGTGGGTTGCGGTGTGGTTGGCGGCACTTCCGTTGCGCTTTTCCACATCCACGCTGGCGGTGAACGTTGCGTCAAGGTTCTTCGGCAGTGCTTTTACTATATGCACACTCTGGTTGTTCTCGCGCTTGGTGTCTATGACAGGTACTGTTTCCTCATCGTTTTTCAGCACTCCGGTGTCACCTACCTGACCACCCATCTCACCATAGAAAGGTGTGGTGCCAAGTACGAGTTCATAGAAAGAAATCTTCTTCTGAGTCACCTTGCGGTAGCGCAGTATGCGGCACTCATGCTCGTTGCAGTCATAACCCACAAACTTCTGCTCGCCCGGAGTCAGTTCGACCCAGTCGGAGTTTTCAACCTGTGCGGCATTGCGTGCGCGTTCTTTCTGCTTCTGCATCTCCTTGTCAAACTGCTCCTCGTCTACAGAATATCCGTTTTCGCGGCATATCAGTTCGGTAAGGTCGAGGGGGAAACCGTAGGTATCGAACAGACGGAAAGCCTGCGTACCGTCGAGCGTGTTCTCTCCGTTGGTCTTCATCTCGTCCATAGCGGCATTGAGCAGGTTGATACCCTTTTCCAGAGTGCGCAAGAACGAGTCTTCCTCTTCCTTGATAACCTTTCCTATCAGTTCGCGCTGGGCTTTCAGTTCGGGGTAAGCCTCACCCATTTCACCGATAAACACGGGAAGAAGTTTGTATATAAACGCCTCTTTCTGGTCGAGGAACGTGTAGGCATAACGCACAGCACGGCGCAGTATTCGACGAATCACGTAACCAGCCTTGGCATTGCTGGGCAACTGACCGTCGGCAATGGAGAACGCCACAGCGCGAAGGTGGTCAGCCACAACACGCATTGCCACGTCAACGTCTTCGCAAGAACCGTATTGCTTGCCAGAAAGACGTGATATCTCCTTTATTATAGGTTGGAAAACATCAGTGTCATAGTTGGAATGTTTGTCTTGAAGAGCACGCACAAGACGCTCAAACCCCATACCGGTATCTATAACGTGCATCGGCAGCGGTTCGAGCGAACCGTCGGCCTTGCGGTTAAACTGCATGAAGACGATGTTCCATATCTCTATCACCTGAGGGTCGTCCTTGTTCACAAGTTCCCGTCCTGGCACCTTTGCCTTCTCCTCGGGTGTTCTGGAGTCAAGGTGAATTTCGGAACAAGGGCCACAAGGACCCGTATCGCCCATTTCCCAGAAGTTGTCATGCTTGTTACCGTTTATGATATGGTCAGCCGGAACGTGCTTCAGCCAATAGCCGGCAGCCTCATCGTCACGCGAAAGACTTTCTTCTTCAGAACCCTCAAACACTGTTACATAAAGGTCTTTGGGGTCAAGGTGCAACACGTCTACGAGATATTCCCATGCATAGTCGATGGCTCCCTCCTTGAAGTAGTCGCCAAAGCTCCAGTTGCCGAGCATTTCGAACATTGTGTGGTGGTAAGTATCGTGACCTACCTCTTCGAGATCGTTGTGCTTGCCGCTCACTCTCAGGCATTTCTGCGAGTCTGCGCGGCGGCGCGGGTCGGGTTCACGCGTACCGAGAATAATGTCTTTCCATTGGTTCATACCTGCATTTGTGAACATCAGCGTAGGGTCGTCCTTTATAACCATGGGCGCAGACGGTACGATAGTGTGTCCCTTCGACTCAAAAAACTTTTTGAATGAGTCGCGGATCTCGTTAGCTGTCATCATAAATATCTAAGCTTGTTAAATCAAAAATACTTTCAAAAGTCTTGCAAAGGTACTCCGTTTTTGGTACATTTGCAAATGTTTTACTGATTGAATGATAAAAACTTGCGATTATGGCATTGAACTATGACAAGAAGTTAAAGCTCTATTATTCCATAAAAGAAGTGGCTGCCATGTTCGACCTGAACGAAAGCACACTAAGGTTCTGGGAGAAAGAGTTTCCTTTTCTCAAACCGAAGACAAAAGGTCCGAGTCTCATAAGACAATACAACGAAAAAGACATTGAGCAAATCAAGCTCATACACAACCTTGTCAAGGTTCGTGGTTTTAAGTTGGCGGCAGCTAAGAAAATAATAAACAGCAACAGAGACGGAGCAGACAAGACTGCTGACATCATAGACAGGTTGCGTAGCGTCAAGGAAGAGCTTACAGCCATGAAGCGACAGCTTGACATGTTGGAATAAAAACCGCATTGAAGTACTCTCCAACTCCACTCTTTCTTCATCGTCATCATACACTGTCTGATTCAATGCCGACAGTGTTGCGCACGAAACCCCGAATCCCCTACCCCTATAGTCTTTCAATCATGAAACGTTTTCTTCTGCTTATAGTTTCCATGACCTTGGCGATTTCGTTTTGTAAAGCCGCCGAGCCCGACACGGACAACCGCACTATTGTGCTGCTCGAAACGTCGGAAGGCAACATCAGGATAGCCCTTTCCGACCTCACACCGCTGCACCGCGACAACTTCATCCGCCTTGTCAAGGCGCATTTCTACGACAGTCTGCTGTTCCACCGTGTCATTTCCAACTTCATGATACAGGCCGGAGACCCCGAAAGCAAGCATGCCGAGCCGGGCAAACAGCTCGGAGACGGGGACTTGGGCTATGAGTTGCCGGCAGAAATACGCCTCCCGCAACTGTATCACAAGCGCGGTGCAGTGGCAATGGCGCGCGAGAACGATGACGTAAACCCCGAACACAAGTCGAGTTCCTGCCAGTTCTACATCGTTTGGGGCAAGACTTTCCCCTCGGCTTATATCGAAGAACAGCGGCAAAGGCTCGACTCACTTCCCAGAGGCGGCATAAAAATGACCAGGGACATGGAGACTGCCTACCGCAAAGTCGGCGGCACGCCGCACCTTGACGGCGGTTACACCGTGTTCGGAGAGGTGATTGAAGGGTTTGACGTGGTGGAAAAGATACAGGAAGCCTACACCGATGACTACGACCGCCCCGTTGACGACATAAGAATACTGCGCGCAACGGTCATAGAGGGCGGAGTTTCGCAATAGGAGTACGCTTTCCGCTCCTTTTATCCTTACACTTTCTTACTTTATTCCAATTCTTTCCGCACGACAGACCAGGATTTTCATCTGCCAACGGAAAGACTGCACTCCTTACTGCCTATTTATAATAGTCCTTAAGCCGCTGATACTCCTCCTCGGTTATCTGGATAGTCGTGCCATGGCGTGGGGTGAATACGCCCTCCGTCTTGGTTTCGCGCACCAACTCGAAGTGTTGCCAGTCGGTAGTCTTACAGAACTGATACTTGCCGTCCTTATGACAGTCATACATAAGTATCCATCCCGAACCGTCAATGAGCGGGAAAGCGCACGAACCTTCCGAAGACAGCTTGTTCGGCTGCATCCTTCCCGGCACGAGAGTCCACGTTTCGGGCGAGTGAAGGTCGGTAAACATATACTGTTTGCGCACGAGTCCCTCGCTGCCACCCCAAGTGTTGAAGAACAGATGATATGTACCTTTCTCATCCTTCACAATGTCAGTGTCTATCGTAGGATCCTTATAGGCAAAGAGAGGTTGTGGGTCATTCTCCAAACCTGTGAAATCATCATTGGCATAGGCATAATAAACGGCATCCTTGGGATATGGGCCGTCTTTCTCGGAGTGCAGAGAGAAGTACACCATATACTTGCCAACGCTCTCATCATATATGGTTTGCGGCGCCCAAACAGCATTGGCCTGGGCAAATGGCTTTCCGACATAGCGTGTGGGAAAATCCACTGCGCTGTGCGTCCAGTGAATCAAGTCACGTGAACGAGACATCACAAATCCGTGGCACGTCCATTTGCCCTTTGACATATCCATATCCGTCATCACCATGCGAAACCATCCGTCGCAGCACCTCAATATATGCGGGTCGCGTATGCCTCCGCTGACTGTAAAATCCTTGGCGTTGACCACTGGTTGACCACCGTTTAACGGTTCGTAGTCAAGTCCGTTGCGGCTCAAAGCCAACCTCAGCTGCTGCCCTTCGGTGGTATTGCTGGTGAAATAGGCAAAGAGATAGCCCGTCATGGATGTCTTTGCGATTGATGGCAATGATGTCACGACCATACAGAGACAGAGCAGTAACGTCAAAAAGTGTTTGTGCATAGATGTTTTCAGTTTGTTTGTTATTAGTATAAACGGACAGAACCGATTTACGAATCAGCCCCTAAATGATTGCAATGTTACAGCCGGAAGTCTTGTTATAGTGTAACTTCTTAGTTGAAGAAGTTCCACGACAGCCCCATACGGAGTATTCGGCTGTTCTGCGGATAGTGAGGAGCGAGGAAATACATACGGTCGCCGTTGCCGGCATTGACGTGGCTGAACATGATGAAGAATCGCGTTTGCTTCAAGTGCATATTCGCATAAGCGTCCACAAACGGGTAACCGCCCAACTTGACCCGGCTCGCCGCATTTGTCTGAACGGCGAACTGGTTTATCTGCGGCACGAAGTCGGGGGCGTAATACTTGGTGAAGAAGTATGCGTCTGCGCCAAACTCAACAGAAAGCTGCTTGACAATCTTGAACTTCAGATACAGGTTGGTGAACACGTTCAGTGCCGGAACGGGCAGTATGTCAGGTTGGTTGGAGTTCTGGAAAGTCAATACGTTCTCCCAGTTCAGAATTCCGAGTCGGAAGTTCTGCCGCAACTGTGCCGTGAGGAGGTTAATGTTGCCTCCGAACTGCCCTACTCCAGCCGTCATGTTAGTGCGTCCGGCTGTTGTGGCATCATAACTCATGCCGAAATATGTGTAGTTCTGAATCTCCTCAATGGCCACGCGCAGACTGGTTTTGGTCTTCCTGTATGTGAACAGTCCCTCCACCCTTGTTCGTGTCTCACTGCTTAGGTCGCTGTTGTCCCACCACAAGTGTTTGGAATGGTAGTTGCGCTGATAGAACGTCGGCACAAGGCGATAGAAATAAGCCTTTGCGGCAAGCGTAACAGTATCGCCCCACAGACGGAAGTTGAGGTCGGTACTGAAGTCGACCTTGAGTTGCCCGAAGTCTTTGCCCACGACCCATGTCTCGGCCTGGAGGTTATAGTGAAGAGTGTTGCCCTGTGTCTTGGCTATCTGACCGCCTACGCTTATGGTATGCTCGTTCCATGTGGACAAAAACGAACGCGCAGGATTGTCTGCCATGATGCTCGGCATCTCAAACCTGCGGTACTCGTGGCTTGCAAACACCTTCAGTCCGGCCTTGGCATACTTGTTGAAGCCTTCAAGCAAAGCCACCGCAAGCGTATTCTTGACGCCCAGATGTCGAGTCTGGTCATATATCGAGTCACCGCCGTTGCTCAGTCCGTCGCTATAGTTGTAGTATGTGTTGGCGTAATAGTTCTCAGGAGAATAATAAGCCTGATAGATACGGTCGTATTTGTTGAGGTCTAAGGTATGGATAAAGCTCGTCACCGGCACAAACTCGTCCTTCATTGTGGCGTCAATGGAGTCTTGTAGCGCCTTGGCTGCCAAGAGACTGTCCATAGCTGCTTGAGACTCAACCTTCACTCTTGCGGTGTCGGTCTTCACCTTATTGTCTTCCGGTTCGTCACCCACAATCTTGGCATTGTCGGGACGCCCCTGCGGCTGTGCTACAGGCTTGTTCCGGTCGCGTCCGGCAGTTTCTTTGTCCGAACCGTCACCCTTGTTTCCCTCCTTCTTCTCATTGTCTTTCTTTGCGGCAGCGGCAAAGCGACGGGCTTTAAGCTCTTCTTCCGTAAGTTTGACCTTGCGGTAAAAACCAAGACTGTAACGGTGGGTGAAAAAGAAGTGAATGTTGTCGTTTCGGTTCCAGTTGCTGCGGAGCACAGTTTCAATCTCGTTCTCATTGTAGCTGTCGTCGAAGCTCTCCGGGTGGGTGATGTAGTTGTCGTCGGTTATACCACCGTTCTCGGTCACTTTCTGATGATAGGTCGAGAAGAAAGCGTGCATCTTGTATCTGTCGCCAAGATAAGAGGCAAACAGGGTGGCACCGAAATGCGAGTTGTTCTGGCTGTCATAGTAGCCACGAGCATAGGAATAGTTGAGGTCGAAACCGAACCCCAACTTCTTGCCTGCGTTTACTGCGAACAAGGCGTCGATGTGATCTTCACCGTTGGTCTTGTCTCCGCAGTTGTCATAGGAGATGTTTGTTATTGGCGACAGCGTATTGGTGAAGAGAAAATTGTCGGGCTGCTTCATCACATGACTGTATGGCTGCGTGAAGATAAACTGTTCCGTGAGCGGACGGTCTATCACTATACGGCTCTGACGTGCGGTATAGTTGTTGCCTGTGGTGTTGTATTCACCGTAAAGTCCCGTATTGAACACCGTGTTCATAAACAGGTGCTGCAGCGTGTCGGGCGTTGCCGGTATAATGTCGCCGAACTTGCGGTCTATACGCCACACATACAGTCCCTTGGGGATTTCCTTGTTTACGTGTGTGGTGTCCTTATTGTGCTTGTTGAAGTTGCCGTTTGTGCCCTCATTTATCTGTGATATCTGCCCATTCTCGTCCATCTGGTTGTAGACCTGGGCCGTAACGGCTGCCGAAAGCCACGCCAAAAGCATGACAAAGAATGAACGTTTCATCTAATCAATCTGAGTGCCGCTTCAATGAATTTCAATGGTAAAGAGCCTATCACGATATATGTACCGATGGTTCTGTCATACGCCACATAGCAAATCACGCCGACCAATGCGACAAATACGAACACTATGTTCAGCACATTGCGCAACGCAAACAGTCTGTCTTTAGCCTGTCGGTGGTGCCTCTCGGGAGGTTCCGGCACCGTATATCTTTCGTTGTAGTCCATGATGCTATGTTTGAAGCGTCGGGATGGCGTTTGCCTTATACTTTTTTTATTTAAGGGTGGTTCTATAAATTACCACCGTAATTTTGCTTGATGTTGGGTGATTTACGTTTTGTCATCTTGCGGTCTCTTTTCGACCCAATCTGTCTGTTCGTTCAGTCGTATAGCTCGCTATACTCTTTCACTCACAAACAGATTGTCTTCGAAAATAGACTCGCAATCTGCCAAAGCTAATTTATAGAACCACCCTTAAGAGAAGATAGCATTCTATTTGAGCAAAGAGTTCTTCTTTATTTAAGCAGAGAAGCCATCTTATTGAACAAATAGTCTTTACGGTCTATCGTCTTGCGACGGAACTTGCCTGATATGCGCGACAACTTCTGCTTGCTTTTCTTCAGTCCGTACTCGTCGGTTATCCAGTCTTCAGCCTTCAATGTCTGCAAATTGCGCTCCTCGTCGTAGAGATAAACTATGCGTGTGAGCGAGATGTCAGCCTTGCCGTCGGAACATTCTGCCACCAAGTTGTAGAGGAAGCGAGTGCGGTCGAGCACCAATGCAGTTCTTTTGAACACAAGCCACTCCTGAAACGAGCCGCACAGGTCGTGCTTCACCGAGTCTTCCAGTGTCAAACGGCTCTGTTCGCTCTGGTTTGGTTCCTTCAACATTTTCTTAAAGTAGCTGTGCAGTATGCCGTATATCTGGTCTGCACTCTTGCCCGGAGCTTCTATCACAGTGTGGAACACCACCCTTCCGTCAACAACGGGCACTGCACCCACCAAATACTTCTGGTCAGGGTTTGCCGTCACTCCCTTTTCGTTAGCCTCGGGCATCTCCCACGTATTTTGAGCCGCTGCGAAAAGAGGCAGAGCAAGCATCATTGCCAAGAAAAACTTTCTCATTGGTCTTGTTTATTTTCACTTTGTTTTTTTTGCAAAGACAGCGCAAACGGGCGGAAAGAAAACACGTTTTCAATTTCCCGAGTGTCGCCTATCTTTTGCAAAGATACACATTAATATATATATACAGCAGTGACTTGTCCGGAATTAACACAGTTTTTCAAGTCTAGGAACATCAGGGAACATCAATCGCAGGACTGACCCGCCGTTTTTATCCCTACTTCCCCACCACGTTTATGTTGACACTTGACGTGAGTCCACTCGCTTTGTCGGCCACTGTGAGTGTAGCGGTGCCAGCCTGACGCTTGGCTCTAACTATAACCACGAGTTGTCCGCCAAACAGTTTCATCTCCGGTTGGGTAAATGGTTGGAGCGAAGTGGCATCACCGTTGCACGCAGCCTGATAGGTGGCTGCTCCATCCACGCAGAAAGAGAGGTCGTTTGCAGCCATTGGACACGGTGTTCCGTTCTTGTCCACAGCCGTCACCGTGACGAAAGCCATGTCCATACCGTCGGCCTTGATGGTGTTGGCAGCCAAGTTGTCGGGACATTCCGCCGTGAGCACAAGCCTTACAGGTTCGGATGCCGTGCGCACAGTGTCGGCTCCTATTGTGTTTCCGTGTTCATCGTATGTCACCACACGTATTTCTCCGGGTTCATACTTCACGTTGTTCCAGCGCAAACGGTAGCGGTCAAGTCGCGAGTCCCGGTTCTTCTTTACGCGGCCTTGGCTCTTGCCATTGACAAACAGTTCGCCTTCCACTCCGTCGGTGTAGCAGTACACTGGTGTAACCTCACCTTCACGTCCCGGCCATGTCCAGTGCGGCAACAGATGGGTGGTGTGTTCCTTGGTGTTCCAATGCGAGCGATAAAGGAAATACCTATCCTTGGGCAGTCCTGCAAGGTCGCAAATACCGAAGTAACTGCTGCGGCTCGGCCAGTAAGTGTCGTATGGAGTAGGTTCACCAAGATAGTCGTAGCCAGTCCAGACAAACTCGCCTATCACTCTCCGTTCGTCGTCCTGCCATCGCCAGTCGTCGTCAGGAAGGTTGCTCCATGAGCAATACTCCGTGTCGTAACCGGAGCACTGTCCATCGGCGTAGGCTTTGTTCTGTGCAGTCTCAACGGGAAACTTATATACGCCTCTTGAACTTACCGTCGATGCCGTTTCCGAACCAAGCAGGAAGCCCTGCGGCAACTCGTCGAGTCCTTTTTGGTATTTGTGAACACGATAGTTAAAGCCCGGCACGTCCATAATCTTCGCGCATCCCGACTTGAGAGCCGCGTCCACTCTGTCCAGCCCCTGAGTCACTGGCCGCGTCGGGTCGAGCTTATGGCACAAATCCTGCAAGCGGCGAGTCAACTCCACGCCGCGCTTACCGCCCTGTTCGGGTATCTCGTTGCCTATGCTCCACATTATTATAGACGGATGGTTGCGGTGGTTCTGTATGAGATTTTCAATATCCTTGTCGGCCCAGTCCTTGAACAAACGAGCATAGCCGTTCTTGCACTTTGGATATTCCCACATGTCAAAGCTCTCGGCCATGACCATCATGCCGAGCGAATCGCACAGCTGCATCTGCATTGACGACGGCATATTGTGCGATGTGCGTATGGCGTCGCAACCCATACGTTTCATCATCTTTATCTGTCGTATCAGCGCAGCCTTGTTTTCAGCTGCTCCGAGAGGTCCGAGGTCGTGGTGCAGACACACTCCTTTAATCTTGCGTGTCTGTCCGTTGAGCTGGAAACCGCCTTCGCCCGACACCTTTACCGTGCGTATTCCCACATCCATTGTGCGGTCGTCAGCCACCTTTCCGTTGTCATAACGGGTCAAGCGCAGTTTATACAGACTCGGTGTCTCAGGCGACCACAGGTCTGGCCTCTTCACTTTGAGCGTCGTGTTGATTGCGCTCTCAGCTCCTTTCACCGTGTTCTTGACCACGCATTTGCCACGTTTGTCATACAGAGCAATCACTGTTCGACCCTTTGCGGTGAGCGTTCCCGACAACTTTGTCTCAACGTTCACGGTGGCAACAGTGCTGTCAGCATCAGTTGTGCGCACCGCTGTCTGCCAAGGTTCAAAGGCCGCAGTGCCATAAAGCACCACCTTTACCGGACGATACAGTCCGGCTCCGGGATACCAGCGGCTGCTTTCCTCCACATTGCGCAGATATACTTCCACGGTGTTGTCGCCGCCGTTTTTCATGTCGGCGTATGGAGTTATGTCCACACGGAATGCGTTGTAGCCGTAAGCCCAATGGCCAGCCTCCTGGCCGTTGACCTTCACCAGCGGTTCGCTCATGGCACCGTCGAACACAAGTTCTGCCTTTCTGTAACCTTTGGGCAGCACGAGGTGCAACTTATAACGCCCCTCACCTATCCACGGCAGTGCGCCCGAACGGCCCGATTTCTCGGTTTTCTCCTTCTCGCCGTTCTGTTCTATGGCCACAGTCTGCAAGTCCCACTTCTTGTCGAACGGTCCTGCGATGGCCCAGTCGTGGGGTATCGTCACGTTCTCCCACTGCTGTCCGTCGCGCGAAAACGACCAACCGCTTGTAAGCGTTATCTCCCTATGCGTCTGTGCCACGGCAGCCGTAGCCAAGGCTATCGCCGCAAACGCCAAAATTTCCTTTTTCATTGTTTCTTTCTTCAGTCGGGTTCCAAAAAATCATTTCATTGACAACCCAGGGCGTTGGCCATGGGCTATGCACAGTTGCCCATTTCAGGACGCAAAGATTGCGGCTGAACAGTTACTGCGACAAGCAACCTCTGCAAAGTTATAAAATTAAACCAGAAAAACATCCAAAGTAGACTTAAGTAATGTTCAAAGAATAACTTCCACAAGTTTGCAGATGTACATTCTATAGTTTTTGATGCCCTGTCTTTTTGCCGTTTTTGCTGGCTTCTTTTCAGTCACATAGTCCGCTATACTCCTTCAAAGAAGCCGGAAAAGCCGCCTAAAACTACAGGGCAAACTTGAGGAACTTATTCTTTGAACATTACTTAGAGAAAAATGCGTGGACATGATTTGCCCATATAAGAAACTGCACTTGGCATAGCCTCGAAGAGGCTGAAGCTCAGTAACCCCACGTGAAGCGTAACGAAACGTGGGGTTACTGAGATACGGCCTCTTCGAGGCCAGGAAGGTAATGAAAATCATCACACATTTAAGCGGAAGATTCCGTTGAAAAGGCTTACCTCTGAATCTCAGGAATCGAATCACCGGAAGAAAAGCCGAAAAACCGTAAGCAAAATAACGATATTTACTCACAGTACACTACAAAGGAAGCTTCACGACACAATAGTGTAAGCAAACGCACGCATTATTGTTTCAGACTGAAAGTGGTGCATTTACGACTCGTAAGTGGCATAGTTACGAGTCGTAAATGTGCCACTTACGAAGCCTAACTGCGCCACTTATGACAGCCAATCGTCACACTTGCCTGATAAAAAAAAGAATCTCCGTGTTCATATGTGCATTCCGTGGGAGAAATGCGAGCCAGACCTATGGGATGCGTTATACGAAACTTACTTGGACGACGGCGAATACGAGGAATATCGAGAATATTAATGAGGGGCACTGTGGCACACGGACTGGCGCTGCCCACGAAGTGGGTCGTGTACCTGTCCCTCTGCCCCCTGCGGATACTAGAACAACGGGTCTTTTTTGCAGGACAAAACCGCACCTTGCATATCATCTACATATCGGCCGAACGGCGATGGCTCTTGCATATTTTCTTGTAAAGTTATTGGAAGTTAAAACAAAAGTCATATCTTTGCACTGCGGACTCCCGCTGGACTGACCCTGCAAAAGCAGCTGGTGCAGCGTCAAGAGGACGCACTACACATTGGTCTCATTGAACGTCGGAAATTCAATAACCCAAATCGAAGACAAGGCAGAAGCGGACGCTACGGGTAGGTATAGATATGCTTCCCGGTGGTGTGCCGGCGGCCAACCATGCCGTCCATGCACACCATTTGGCAAGCTTATATATATACCAACAGCGTGGGTGTCTGTATCTGTTTGTTATTTGTAAGGTTTCCGACGACCTAATGATACGACAAACAGAGACTGGATGCCCCGCTTTTCTTTATGCAGTCTCTCAACAAGACAACAACCTACCTGTCTTCGGGCATCAAACAGGTGCAACTTCTAAAATCAATATGAAGAAGTTATTTGTTAGTTTGGTTCTGTGCTTGATGTCCATAGGAACGTTTGCACAGAAAGAAGTAACAGTAAAGGCTGGTACGATGGTGCCTTTGCATATTGTCAACCCCACAAAGGCGGCCGATGTCAACGTCGGACAGAAAGTGGCTTTCAGAGTCTCCCGTGACATCAACGTTGACGGGGTGACTGCCATACCCTATGGCACGACTGTCAACGGCATAGTGTATGAAGCCAAGAAATCCTCATGGTGGGGTACAAAAGGACGACTGGGCATTAAGTAATGTTCAAAAAATAACTTCCACAAGTTTGCGGATGCACATTCTGTAGTTTTCATGCCCTGTCTTTTTGTCGTTTTTGCGACTTCTTTTCAGTCACATAGCCCGCTATGCTCCTTCAAAGAAGCCGGCAAAACCGCCTAAAAATACAGGACAAACTTGAGGAACTTATTCTTTGAACATTACTAAAA
>CAVGKZ010000047.1:0-19147 GCA_963630025.1 bacterium
TAAAGCTAAAGCATTTGTACCCATTACTCAACTTTTAGACTTTACAGACTACTAGCTATCCCAATCGCTGAATAGTTACTACCATTGTTTTCCGTGTTAATTTTTGTTTTCTCATGCTTTCAATTTGTGGTTTCTTTATTTTATTGTTCCTAATTTGTTTCTTTCGTCATTTTGCTTTTTTAATCTGTACTGATTATCAATGTATTAAAGACATTCAGTAAGATTATCAAGAAGAAATTTTATCATTAACCGCCATAAACGCCAACTCGCCTTACGAGGTAAAAATTTGTGCATGCCGATTTTAATGAGTATTTTTGCACATTATGCAGACACACATAGACCAGAGGAATGAGCGGCTTGCGGCACACTTGATGCGCAATCTGGAACGCCGCAACATGAAAGCTATATACTGCCCTACGGCAAAGGAAGCGGTTGAAAAGGTTTTGGAGATGATTCCCGACGGAGCAACGGTTAGTTGGGGAGGTTCGGCAACCATACGCGGCATCGGCCTGACTGACGCACTGCACTCAAAAGGAACGCTGAAGGTGCTCGACCGCGACAAAGTTACGACCACAGAAGAGAAAATCGAGATATACCACAAGGCACTCTGGGCTGACTACTACCTGTCGAGCGCAAACGCAATAAGCGAGGACGGAGTGATAGTGAACATTGACGGCAACGGCAACCGCGTGGCTGCCATCACCTATGGACCGGAACACGTGATATTCGTAATCGGGCTGAACAAGGTGGCGCAAAACGTTGAAGCTGCCATTGCCCGTGCACGGTCGACGGCATCGCCGATAAACGCTGCACGCTTCGACATAAAGACACCGTGCAAAACCGACGGCACGTGCCACAACTGCACCTCGCCCGACAGTATCTGCAACTATATCCACTTGCTGCGCAACTCTCCGCGCCAGCGTCACACCGTGGTTCTCGTGGGAGAATCATTGGGCTATTGACCACTCTAGGGTGGTTCTATAAATTAGCTTTGGCAGATTGCGAGTCTATTTTTGTGGACAATGTGTCTGTGAGTGAAAGAGTATAGCGAGCTATACGACTGAACGAACAGACAGATTGGACCGAAAAGAGACCACAAGATGACAAAACGTAAATCACCAAACATTAAACAAAATTACGGTGGTAATTTATAGAACCACCCTCTACAGATTTAAGGAGGGTAGTTTGCAAACTACCACCGTAAAAACGACTACTACAAACACAAAAAAATGATTGTTTGCATAGCGGAAAAGCCCAGTGTGGCCAAGGATATCGCAAGGATTTTGGGAGCCACCAGTTCACACGAGGGATATATGGAGGGCAACGGCTATCAGGTGACATGGACCTTCGGACACCTCTGCACACTGAAAGAGCCCGACGATTACACTCCGATGTGGAAGCGGTGGAGCCTCGGAGCACTGCCTATGATTCCGCAACGCTTCGGCATAAAACTCATCAACGACAAGGGAGTGGAACGCCAGTTTGCCGTGATAGAACGGCTGATGCAAAAGGCCGACAGCATTGTCAACTGCGGTGACGCCGGACAGGAGGGTGAACTCATACAGCGGTGGGTGATGCAAAAGGCTAAAGCCAAGTGCCCGGTGCGCCGTCTATGGATTTCGTCAATGACCGACGAGGCCATACAGGAGGGATTCCGCACTCTGAAAGACCAGGATGTCTATCAGCCCCTGTACCTTGCCGGTCTCAGCCGTGCCATAGGCGACTGGCTGCTCGGCATGAACGCCACACGGCTCTACACTCTGAAGTACGGACAGAACCGTCAGGTGCTCAGCATCGGCCGGGTGCAGACCCCTACCCTTGCGCTTATCGTCAGCAGACAGAAGGAGATAGAGAATTTCAAGCCCGAACCTTACTGGATTTTGTCAACCACCTACCGCGACACTGTGTTCAGTGCCACCAAGGGAAAGTTTACAGCCAAGGAGGAAGGAGAACAGTTCTTGGCCACAATCACGGGCAAACCGTTTACGGTGACGTCGGTTCAGAAGAAAAACGGAGTGGAAGCACCGCCGCATCTATACGACCTGACCTCGCTGCAAGTGGACTGCAACCGCAAGTTCTCCATGAGTGCCGAGATGACTCTCAACATAATCCAGAGTCTGTATGAGCGGAAGCTGACCACCTATCCGCGTGTTGACACACAATATCTCAGCGACGACATTTATCCCAAATGTCCTGCCACACTGGCCGGACTGAGGGGCTACGAGCAGTTGACACAACCCTTGGCCGGCAAGAAGCTTCCGAAATCGAAAAAGGTATTCGACACTTCCAAGGTGACAGACCACCACGCCATAATACCCACCGGACAACCGGCAATGAACCTGTCGGACATGGAGCGCCACGTGTATGACCTCATAGCAAGGCGGTTCATCAGCGTTTTCTATCCCGACTGCAAGTTTGCCACAACCACGGTGCTGGGAAAGGTAGACGGAATCGAGTTTAAGGTGACTGGCAAGACCATCCTTTCGCCCGGATGGCGCACGGTATACGCCAAGGATGTGCAGACCACTGCCGACGAGGACGAGAACAAAAAGGACGATGAGGAGCGCACACTGCCACAGTTCACGGAGGGAGAAAGCGGCCCTCACACGCCGAGTCTGACCGAGAAATGGACCACTCCACCGAAGTTCTACACCGAGGCGACACTGCTGAGAGCGATGGAAACGGCAGGAAAGTTTGTGGAAAACGAGGAGCTGCGTGCGGCTTTGAAGGAAAACGGCATTGGCCGACCGTCGTCACGCGCAGGAATAATAGAGACGTTGTTTAAGCGTCACTACATAAAGCGCGAACGCAAGAATCTCATAGCCACGCCTACCGGCATGGAACTGATAGACACCATTAGGGAAGAGTTGCTCAAAAGCTGTGAGCTGACAGGTATCTGGGAGAAAAAGCTGCGCGACATAGAGCACCAAAAGTATGATGCAGGACAGTTTATCGACGAACTGAAGCAGCAGATAACCGACATTGTGCGCGACGTACTGGCCGACAACAGCAACCGGCACGTGGCCTTGACCACCGAAGAAGACATGAAGAAGAAGATGGCTCCCAAGGTTGCACAGTCGCCAAAACCGAAAGCGCCAAGCAAGCCGAAGAAGAAAGAAGAAAAAAAATCCGACAACAGTATCGTCGGAACCGTATGTCCAGTGTGCGGCAAGGGTACGGTCATAAAAGGCAAGGCTGCCTACGGATGCTCGCGGTGGCGCGAGGGGTGCACTTTCCGGCAGCCTTTCAAATAGTTTTCACATTACTCAGGCGGGTTCTATAAATTATCACTGTGATTTCAAGATTTATGTAATGTTCAAAGAATAAGTTCCTCAAGTTTGTCCTGTATTTTTAGGCGGTTTTGCCGGCTTCTTTGAAGGAGCATAGCGGGCTATGTGACTGAAAAGAAGTCGCAAAAACGACAAAAAGACAGGGCATGAAAAACTACAGAATGTGCATCAGCAAACTTGTGGAAGTTATTTTTTGAACATTACTATAGAACCCGCCTCCAAGCTGAAACGGTGAGGCTAACAATGAAGCCTCTCGCCCACCCTTTCAATCAACCACTGACGCTGTTCGTCAATGGTCATGTGGCTGTTGTCAAGCTCAAGTGCATCGTCCGCCTTGCGCAACGGCGACACCTCACGATGAGAATCCATATAGTCGCGCTGCTCAACATTCTTCCTTATTTCATCAAGGTCTGCTGATTCACCCTTAGCTTCAAGCTCCTTGAAACGCCGTTGGGCACGCACTTCAACACTGGCTGTGACAAATATCTTCAGTTCGGCATCGGGAAACACCGTAGTGCCGATGTCACGTCCGTCCATAACCACACCTCCCGCGCGTCCCATAGCCTGCTGCTGAGCCACCAATGCACTGCGCACAAAGGGCAAAGCCGCAATCTGGCTGACATGAGACGACACCTCCATCGTGCGAATCTCGCGCTCCACGTTCTCCCCATTCAGGCATGCGTCGGGACGACCGACTGACGCATTGGGTACGAACGAGATGTTTATGTCATCCATCATGCCCTGCAACTCAGCCGATTTCACCGTGCCGTCGGCATTGAACAGTCCGTGACGCATGGCATACAGCGTGACACTGCGGTACATTGCGCCAGTGTCAACATAAACATATCCCAACTCGCGTGCCAAATCCTTAGCCATCGTACTCTTACCACACGACGAAAAACCGTCTATAGCTATCGTAATCTTCTTCATATTCTCAGTTCTTTGTTTGTTACGGTGGTGATTTATAGACCCCACCTTGATATTAATTGCTGCAAAAGTACACGAAAATCCCCAACAATGCAAATGAACACGGAGGTTCAACACGTATCTGCGAATTGCTATTTGGGCATAGTATATATTATTATGAACGCGCGCATGAACCTTATCTTTTTTGCGTGAAAAAAATAAAAAAGCCGAAAGAACTTGCGGCTTTACAAAATAAAATCACTACCTTTGCAACCGCAATTAAGAAATGGTACCTTGGCCGAGCGGTTAGGTAACGGTCTGCAAAACCGTGTAGAGCAGTTCGACTCTGCTAGGTACCTCTTACGACAGGCAAGTTCAACACAGTTTGAGCTTGCCTGTTTCCGTAAATACACCTTAGGTTCGGACGGTGCAAGGACCAGCCGGAGACAACATTATGTTTCAAAAAGAAACAGTCTCTAAATAATATTCGTCCATTTCAGCTATTTTTGTTACCTTTGCCTTTCGAAAAGACAGGAAACGTAACAAAAACCAACCGACACGACGACAAAATGAGACAACCGACTGCCATACTGTTGCTGCACTGCCCCGACCAGCAAGGCATCATATCCGAAATTGTCAGATTCATCACCGACAACCAGGGCAACATCGTCTATCTGGACCAGTATGTGGACAGGCAGGACGGAATGTTCTTCATGCGAATAGAATGGGAACTGGACAAATTCCTTATTCCGCGCGAGAAGATAAAGGAATATATCGACACGTTGTACTCACAACGCTACAGCATGGTGAGCAACCTTTACTTCAACGACGTGAAGCCACGCATGGCCATATTCGTGAGCAAGATGAGCCACTGCCTATATGACCTGTTGGCTCGGTACAAGGCCGGCGAATGGGACGTGGAGATACCATGTATCATAAGCAACCACCCCGACATGAGAGAGGTGGCCGAGCAGTTCGGCATACCATATCACGTGTGGTCGATAGCCAAAGACCACTCAAACAAGGAAGAAGTGGAGAAGGCTGAGATGGAGTTGCTGCGCAAGGAAAGAGTGACATTCATAGTACTTGCACGCTATATGCAGATAATAAGCGACGAGATGATAAAGCAGTATCCCAACCACATTATTAATATACACCACTCGTTCCTGCCGGCTTTCGTGGGTGCAAAACCCTATCACCAGGCGTGGCAGAGGGGAGTGAAGATAATCGGCGCCACGAGTCACTACGTCACGGCAGAACTTGACGCAGGCCCGATAATAGAACAGGACGTGGTGAGGATTACACACAAGGACACTCCTGAAAGCTTGGTGCTCAAAGGGCGTGACCTTGAGAAGATAGTACTGTCGCGCGCTGTGACGAAACACATTGAGCGCAAGATACTGACATATCACAACAAGACGATAATCTTCAACTAAGACAAACAATGGAGATTGCGATAGTAAAATACAACGCCGGCAACATCTACTCGGTGGTCAATGCCTTGAAACGACTCGGCGTGACTCCCGTGCTGACCGACGATGCCGAACGGCTGAAAAAGGCCGACCGTGTGCTGTTTCCCGGACAGGGCGAGGCCAGCAACACCATGGCGAGTCTGAAAGCAAAAAGGCTCGACGAGGTGATAAAGGAGCTACACCAACCTGTGCTCGGAATATGCATCGGGCAACAGTTGCTGTGCCGCCATTCGGAGGAAGGCAATACGGATTGCATCGGTGTGTTTGACGTTGATGTGAAACGATTTGTCTCCGAAAGACATGAAGATAAAGTGCCTGCTATGGGATGGAACAGCATCCGCGACACGAAATCGGAACTGTTCAACGGCTTCACGACAGACAAGGACGAGTATGTCTACTTCGTGCACAGCTACTACGTGCCCATGTGCCAGCACACAATTGCCACGGCTGACTATATCCTGCCATACAGTGCTGCACTGCACAAAGATAACTTCTACACCACGCAGTTTCACCCCGAAAAGAGCGGAAGCGTGGGCGAAAGGATACTAAGGAACTTTCTCGACATACAGATATGATAGAGCTTATACCAGCGATTGACATAATAGGCGGTCAGTGCGTCCGACTTTCGGAAGGCGACTACGCCCGCAGCAAGGTGTATTCAGACAGTCCGTCAGAAATGGCCAAGCAGTTTGAGGCTATTGGCTTCAAGCGACTGCACGTGGTGGACCTCGACGGCGCCAAGTCGAAACACATAGTCAACGAGGCTGCTCTGCGCGAGATAACCGCAAACACGAACTTGACGGTTGACTTCGGTGGCGGAATAAAGACCGACTCCGACATTGACAAAGCCTTTGCTGCAGGAGCTTCGATGGTGACCATAGGGTCAGTGGCGGTGACAAATCCAGAACTGATGGAGTCATGGATTGCCAAGTATGGAGCAGAAAGACTCATTCTCGGTGCCGACGTGCGCAACGGGAAGATTGCCATCAACGGATGGAAGGAGAGTTCTGCCGTAGACCTGTTGCCTTTTATAGGGCAGTATGTTGAAAAAGGAATTACCAAGGTGCTCTGCACAGACATATCAAAAGACGGCATGCTCGGAGGCACTGCTGTGGCACTATATAAAGAGGTGATGCAAGCATTCCCTTCTCTGCACCTGATAGCAAGCGGAGGCGTGTCGTGCAAGGAAGACATTGAGGAACTGCAACGCGAGGGCATACCGGCTGTAGTGTTCGGCAAAGCCATATACGAGGGAAAGATTAACCTGAAAAAACTATGGGACTGGCAAAACGCATAATACCGTGTCTCGACGTGAAAAACGGAGAGACCGTGAAGGGAGTGAACTTTGTGCAACTGCGCAAAGCCGGCAACCCCGTTGAACTGGGCAAGGCTTACAGTGAAGCAGGAGCCGACGAACTGGTGTTTCTCGACATAACGGCCAGCCACGAAGGACGCAAAACTTTCACCGATATGGTGACAAAGGTTGCCGCTGAGATAAACATCCCGTTCACTGTGGGCGGTGGCATCAACGAGTTGGCCGACGTGGAACGTCTGCTCAACGCCGGAGCCGACAAGGTGAGCGTGAATAGTGCGGCACTGAAACGACCGGAACTGATCAACGAAATAACAAGTCGCTTCGGCAGTCAGGTATGCGTATGCGCCATCGATGCACGGCTCGATGATGACGGTTGGCACTGCTACCTTAACGGAGGACGCAAACGTACTGACCGTGAACTGCTTGACTGGGCAAAGGAGGCCGAGGACAGAGGTGCAGGAGAAATACTGTTCACCAGCATGAACCACGACGGTGTGAAGACAGGCTATGCCAAAGAAGCGTTGGCAATGTTGGCCGACACGCTATCAATACCCATAATAGCGAGTGGCGGTGCTGGAACAATGGAGCACTTCCGCGATGCTTTCAATCTTGGCCACGCCGATGCAGCACTTGCGGCAAGCGTGTTTCACTTCGGCGAAATAGCCATTCCGGAACTGAAAGCCTATCTGCGCAGTCAAGGAGTGGACGTGCGCATCTGACGCAGCAGACAAAACAAAGAAAAGAAACAATACACATAATAAAGACATGGAAATAGACTTTGAAAAATCAAACGGGCTTGTCCCGGCTATCATACAAGACGCTGTCACACAGAAAGTGCTCATGCTCGGATATATGAACAAGGAGGCTTATGAGAAAACGATAGCCACAAAACAAGTGACATTCTACAGCCGCTCACGCAAATGTCTGTGGACAAAGGGCGAGACATCTGGCAACTATCTTGACCTTGTGTCGATAAAGTGCGACTGCGACAACGACACACTGCTCGTACAGGCACATCCGCACGGTCCAACGTGCCACACTGGAACGGACACCTGCTGGGGTGAAAAGAACGAGGCCAACCCTCTGCTGTTTCTGACCGAACTGCAAGACTTCATCAACAAGCGGCACGAGGAGATGCCAGAGGGCAGTTACACCACATCGCTCTTCAAGGATGGACTCAACAGAATGGCGCAAAAGGTTGGCGAAGAAGCTCTTGAAGCTGTGATAGAAGCCGTAAACGGCACCGACGAACGTCTTGTCTACGAGGGAGCTGACATGCTCTACCACCTGATTGTGTTGCTCACGTCAAAGGGTATGCGCATAGAAGACCTCGCAAAGGAACTGCAAGTACGCCACAACCCTAACTGGCACAAGCACTAAGCCAATCCTAACTTCCACTTTACAGCCATGCTCATAGACTACAAAAAGGCCAAAATACTACAACAGGACGGCAAACTGATATTGGACAATATCGACTTCCACGTTGACGAAGGGGAGTTTGTATATATCATTGGACGTGTCGGCTCCGGCAAAAGCACCCTTTTGAAGACGATATACCTGGAGATTGACATAGACGAAGCCGAAACGGCCACGGTTTTGGACACCAACATAATAGGTCTGAAGCGCAAGTACATTCCGGCATTGCGCCGCCAGATAGGCACTATATTCCAGGACTTCCAACTTCTGAGCGACCGTACCGTTTACAAGAACCTGAGGTTTGTGCTCAAGGCCACCGGGTGGAAAGACAAGAAAGACATTGACAAGCGCATTGCGGAAGTGCTGGACGATGTAGGAATGGCCGACAAGGCCGACAAGATGCCGCATGAATTGTCGGGCGGAGAGCAGCAACGCATAGCAATAGCACGCGCCATACTGAACAAGCCTAAGATGATTGTGGCGGACGAACCCACAGGAAATCTTGACCCGGAGACTGCGGAGAACATCATCAAACTGCTGCGCGACATTTCGCAGACAGGCACTTCCGTCATAATGACTACGCACAACATTCCGCTACTGGACAAGTATCCCGGCATTGTTTATCGCTGCCATGACTGTCAACTGGAGGAAACGACAAACGACTTCAACAAGTTGTCATTGCCAGACGACGATGCCAATGAGGCCGATAGCCCCTCAAAGCTGCAAGAAGAGCAGAACTACGGAACAAGAGAAGACCTCTCTGTATGAGAATACGCACCGAAACAACAACACGAAAAACAGATATATTATGAAAGTAATGAAATTCGGAGGGACATCCGTAGGCACACCTGCACGGATGAAAGATGTGACAAAACTGGTTACCTCGTCAGGAAAACCCGTCTTTGTGGTTCTCTCGGCCATGTCCGGAACGACCAATTCACTCGTGGAAATATCCGACTACCTATACAAGAAGAATCCCGATGGTGCCAATGAGGTGATAAACAAGCTCGAAAGCAAGTATATCGGTCACACAAACGAACTGTATTCCACAGAGGAATGGCGCAAGAAAACACAGGATTTCTTGCGCGAAGAGTTTGCTTACCTGCGCACATTCACCAAGGAACTCTTCACGAGTTTTGAAGAAAAGAGCATAGTTGCACAAGGCGAGATAATGAGTACCAACATGGTAGTCAACTATATGAAGGAACAGGGCATCAAAGCCACACTGTTGTCAGCACTCGATTTCATGCGTACAGACAAGAACGGCGAACCTGACCCGGCATATATCAAGAACGAACTGGCAACTATACTTAAAGAGAACGAAGGTTGTCAAGTTTATGTTACACAAGGCTTTATCTGTCGCAACGCCTATGGAGAGATAGACAATCTGCAACGAGGAGGCAGCGACTACACCGCATCGCTCATCGGAGCTGCCATCAACGCCGAGGAGATACAGATTTGGACCGACATTGACGGTATGCACAACAACGACCCGCGCGTGGTTGACAAGACACACCCCGTACACCGGCTGCACTTTGAGGAGGCTGCTGAGCTTGCCTACTTCGGCGCAAAGATACTTCACCCCACCTGTATACAACCGGCTAAATATGCTGGTATACCCGTCAGGTTGCTCAACACAATGGAACCGGAGGCCGAGGGAACAACAATAAGCAACGACACTGAGCACGGAAAGATAAAGGCCGTGGCCGCAAAAGACAACATCACGGCAATAAAGATAAAGAGTAGCAGAATGCTTCTCGCCACTGGTTTCCTACGCAAGGTATTCGAGATATTCGAAAGCTACCAGACCTCCATTGACATGGTTTGCACATCGGAGGTCGGAGTGTCAATGAGTATTGACAACAATTCGCACCTTGACGATATAGTAGCGGAGCTGAAAAAGTACGGAACCGTCACTGTTGACAACGACATGTGCATAATCTGTGTCGTCGGCGACCTCGACTGGAACAACGTTGGCTTTGAAACTCTTGCATCGGAAGCCATGAAAAACATTCCCGTCAGAATGATTTCATACGGCGGATCAAACTATAACATCTCGTTTCTCATAAAGAAAGAAGATAAGAAGAGAGCTTTGCAAAGTCTCAGCGACACGCTTTTCAACAACTAAGCGGTTCTCTCCACTTACGGCCAAGCCACTGTTAGGGCTTGGCCAACCGCATTTCCCGTCACGGATATACGGCAAACAAAAGAACGAACAACAACTATCACAAAACAAAAGAACGACATGAAAGGGATTTTTCCTGTTGACAAATTCCAGTCAATCCAGACCCCATTCTACTATTATGATATCGAGCTGCTCCGCGCAACGCTGCGTGCTATCAACGCAGAGACAGCCAAACATGAAGGTTTTAATGTACACTATGCCATAAAAGCAAATGCCAACAAGAACGTTCTGCGGACCATCTGCGAGGCCGGACTTGGAGCAGACTGCGTAAGCGGAGGCGAGATTGAGGCTGCGCTCAGCACAGGTTTTTCCCCGTCGGGCATCGTCTTTGCCGGTGTAGGCAAGGCCGACTGGGAGATTAATCTCGCACTTGATAATGACATCGCCTGCTTCAACGTGGAAAGTGCAGCCGAGTTGGCTGTGATAAACGAACTGGCTGCGAAAAGGGGAAAGACGGCACGAGTAGCATTGCGCATAAACCCCAATATCGGAGCGCACACTCACGCCAACATAACTACCGGTCTTGCGGAAAACAAGTTTGGCATAGCCATGCGTGACATGGAGCCCTTGATAGAAGAAATCAGCCGGATGAACAATGTGGAACTCAAAGGACTGCACTTCCACATAGGTTCACAAATCCTTGATATGACCGACTTTGAGGCTTTGTGCAACAGAATAAACGAACTTCAGGACCGTTTGGAAAACCAGCGCATCAGGTTGGAAAGCATAAATGTGGGTGGAGGCCTTGGCATAGACTATGAGCACCCGAACAGGATGCCTATTCCAGACTTCAAATCTTATTTTGACACTTATGCAAAGCACCTGCGTCTGCGTCTCGGACAGCAGCTTCACTTTGAGTTGGGCAGAGCCGTAGTAGGCCAGTGCGGTTCTTTGATAACCCGAACCCTGTATATCAAGCAGGGCGAAACCAAGCAATTCGCTATCGTGGATGCCGGAATGACCGACTTGATCAGACCAGCCCTGTATCAGGCATTCCACAAGATAGAGAATATATCGAGCGACAAACCAATGGAAACATACGATGTTGTTGGTCCGATATGCGAGTCGAGCGACGTATTTGCCAAGCATATAGAACTCAACGCCACGTCACGCGGCGACCTGATAGCCATTCGTTCCGCAGGTGCCTATGGCGAAATAATGGCTTCACAGTACAACTGCCGACGGATGCCAATGGGATATACGAGCGACGAGACTGGAATCTGCGAACACTAATAGGCCGAAACGATAACAAGGTGTCGCAATATACCGTTTTTTGTTTTTCTGCGGTATATTGCGACAAATCTTGTATCTTTGCCGACACATACCGCCCAACTGCGAACAACCCAATATACGAATGGCATGATCAAGGTTCTGCATTTCTTTCCGAAAGACGACAAGATGATTGCGCAGCATGTGGACATTCTGTGCAATGCCATGGGAAGTTATGCCGAATCTTATGCCTTGTGTGAACCAAAAGACTTCATCCAAAAGCTCCATGACAAGCATCCTAACATAGTGCATTTGCATGGTTGCTGGCGCATGGCCAACTGGATTGCCGCACGCAAGGCCACTGGTCATGGAGCACGCATTGTGATTTCACCGCACGGCGGACTTGAACCTTGGATAGTCAAGCAGCAATATTGGAGCAGAAAACTGCCACAACTGGTGCTGTATCAAAGGCATATCGTCAAGCATGCGGCTGCCGTTATCGTCATGGGGCGCATGGAGAAAGGGTGTTTGGAACGGCTAAACCTCACACGACGCATAGAGACTATCCTAAATTCTCTCATTACCAGCGCACTGACAGACGAACAGATGGCCGCTGCAACCCATGCTGTCTACCGCAAAGTGCTGGACAGCAACGTTTGGCCGCTGATGGAAGGAGACACAAAGGTGGCTGCGAGGGCACTCATAAAGGCCGGAATAACTGGCGACTCACGTTGGATAGACAACGACGGAGCGGTTGCCGTTCACGGTCTCACGCCCGACGAGCAGCGCAAGATAGTGCTTTATGCTTATCAGGAAGGTATTTCGAACACCGTAAACCAGGGGGTCGCAGCAACAAACATTGCTCTTCCCGACATAGACCCTGCCAATGTTCCTCAATATATGTCCCGCACAGGAACAGGAATCAGCATTGTTCCGCAAGACGTGGACGACATCAACGAAAAGGTTGTGGCCGCACTGAAGACTGCACGAAAGCTTGACTGGACAGGCAAACTCACTACAAAAAACATTGTGGAGCTTGACATACTCATGCGCAGCGTAGAGATTGACGAAGCCAACCTTGCCGAAACACTACGTGAAAAGCACCTGCTGTCGTTCGCAAACAGAATGATGGCAGTGATGAACCACACCACTGGATTTGACGAAGGTCTGATGCCTGTTGCAATGAAGGAGGGACGCAGAGCGAAAAATATGATAAGACGATTATAACACCACTCCATAAGAAGATTAATCAAAAGCCTTGAAATATGACACAAAAGACTGTTTCCAATCAGGAGACAAACCTTCACTACCTCGAATTGCTGTCACATTCGTTTCCCACAATAGCCGATGCGAGCACGGAAATAATCAATCTGGAGGCCATACTCAATCTCCCAAAGGGCACAGAACACTTCCTTGCCGACCTCCACGGTGAGAGCGAGGCATTCCAACATGTGCTGAAAAACGCCTCGGGCAACATTAAGCGTAAGGTGAACGAACTGTTCGGCAACAGTATGCGCGAGTCAGAGAAGAAAGAACTGTGCACCTTGATATACTATCCCGAGCAGAAACTGGAACTGGTCAAGGCTTCCGAGCCTGAACTGGACGACTGGTATCACATCACGATACACCAGCTTGTGCGCGTGTGCCGCGACGTGAGCAGCAAGTATACCCGTTCAAAGGTGCGCAAGTCCTTGCCTTCAGACTTCAGTTACATCATTGAAGAACTGCTCCATGAGCGTGACGACGACACCGACAAGGCTGCTTACGTCAATGTAATCGTAGACACCATCATCACCACAGGCCGTGCCGACGACTTCATAGCTGCACTCTGCAATGTGATACAGCGACTTGCCATCGACCAACTGCACATACTCGGCGACATATACGACCGCGGTCCCGGTGCCCACAAGATAATGGACACCATGATGAAGTATCACAAGTGGGACATACAGTGGGGCAACCACGACATACTCTGGATGGGTGCGTGCGCCGGCAACGACGCTTGCATCTGCAATGTGTTGCGCCTGTCACTGCGCTACGCCAACCTGAGCACGCTCGAAGAAGGCTACGGCATCAACCTTGTGCCGCTCGCTACGTTCGCTATGGACACTTACGGTGATGATCCTTGCACAGAGTTCATGCCAAAGATACTGAAAGGTTCCACCATTGACGACAAGACCAAACGACTGATAGCCATGATGCACAAGGCCATCACAGTGTTGCAGTTCAAGAAAGAGGCGCAACTTTTCAAGAAGCATCTGGCATGGGGAATGGAAGACCGGTGTCTGTTCGACAACGTAGACTACGAGAACGGCATCTGCACCCTTACCGACAAGGATGACAATGAGCGCAAATACGAGATGCGGAGCAACAACTTCCCAACCATAGACCCGGCTGAGCCAAACCGTCTCACGCCCGAAGAGGAGCAACTGATGGAGCGTTTGCACCACTCATTCACCGTGTGCGAAAAGTTGCGCCGGCATATACGCACCCTGCTGAGCCACGGTTGCATGTACGCTATATACAACAGCAATCTGCTCTTCCACGCCTCCATTCCTCTCAATGCCGACGGTTCGCTCAAGGAAGTGGAGCTTGCGCCAGACCAAAGATACTGCGGCAAGGAACTGATGTCCCAGACGGGGCTGCTCATACGCTCGGCCTTCACCGACGATACACCCGGCGACGAGAAGCAATATGCCATAGACTACTTCCTCTACCTGTGGTGTGGCAAGGACAGCCCGCTGTTCGACAAGTCAAAGATGGCCACATTCGAGCGTTATTTCCTCACCGACAAGGAGACATACGCCGAGGAAAAGGGCAACTACTTCAGGCTCCGCGACTCCGAAGAGGTGTGCGACCGTATTCTCGATGCCTTCGGAGTGACTGGCAACAACCGCCACATAATCAACGGCCACGTGCCCGTACATGCCGGGAGCGGCGAGAATCCGATAAAGGCAAATGGCAAGCTGATGGTGATAGACGGTGGGTTCAGCGAAGCCTACCACAAGGAAACAGGCATTGCCGGATATACACTTGTGTATCACAGCCGAGGTTTCCAGCTCGTACAGCACGAACCGTTCACCAGCACTGCCGATGCCATACAGCGCGGAACAGATATCAAGAGCACCTTCCAGATAGTTGAGATGTCCAAGCACCGTATGCTTGTGGCCGATACCGACAAGGGTGAGGAACTTCGCGCCCAAATCGTTGACCTCAAAGAGTTGCTCCACGCATATCGCCACGGCACGATAAAGGAGATAACGTCAAGACAATAACGCCTCTACCCCACTCTATACACTCCACACACAGAGTCAACAAGCTCCGTGTGCGGAGTTTTTTATTCGGCCATACAATACTCCGGCCTTACAAAAGGTGTGTTCACCGCAACAAACGGCAAAACATTATTGACTACGTTTTGCCTGACTGTCAGAAGTTCACTCCTACACTTATGAGCAGACTTCTGTTCTTCGCCGAGTCAAAATCGCTCTGGCTGATGTTGGCAAGGCCGAGTTCATAGGCAACGTCGAGATACATCATGGTGTATTCAAAACCGCAGCCTAAGCGCAGGCCACCGTCAAAACGTTGAAAACGGTCGTCGCCGAAAGACGATTCGGATGTCTTATGCGCATAGTGCTTTATCTTTCCGCCTATGCCCAAGGCCAAATAGCCTCCGAAAAACGGATTGATGAAAATGTCATCATCCACTTCAAAACGGTATCTTGCCACTATCGGCACCTCGAAATAGTTGAGGTTGTAAACGGTCTTCTCGCCATTTATGGTGCCTTTGCCTCCTTTTTCGGTATAGAGAAGTCCCGTCTCAAGAAACACAGGATTTGTTGGCGACAGTTGGAATCCCACGATTCCTCCCAAAGAAAGTCCGGCTTGGATGCTGCTTCCGTTCAGGTCGGCTATGTCAGAGCTGATTGACGACAGTGAAACTCCAAGTCGCAGACCGTAGTATATAGATGGGGTGCCAGTATAATGGTTTTGTGGTCGGCCGTAAGGATACTGGTTTTGGGCAAACAAAGGTATTGATAATGCCGTGCAGATTATTGCCGACAGTATTCGTTTTGCGTTCATTGTGATTGTTTTGTCTTGGATAATTCGTTCTGATTGTCACGCATTTTGCAAAGTTATCCCATTATTTGATAAAACCAAAGTGTTTGCAACAAAATGCCTTTGCCTTTCTCCTTTTTTCACAGTTTACATGGCTTTATGGACAATGGAATTTCTGTTTTTATTAACTTTGCAACTGCCATAATAGCGGATTTATTTTTGAACTATGATATTGATTGCTGATAGCGGAAGCACCAAGACAAACTGGTGTCTTGCCGAAAACGGACAGGCGGTGCGAAGCATTGCCACGCAGGGAATAAACCCCTTCCACCAAGACTTTGACACCATTTCGGATATAGTGGCAAGTGAACTGTTGCCGCACATGAACGGCGCGTCACCAGTGGCAGTGTTCTTCTACGGAAGCGGTTGCCGTGCCAGCAAGACAGAGGATATGAAACGACTTTTGGCCATGGCGTTCCCCACAGCAACCACAGTTGAGGCTCATGGCGACTTGCTTGCTGCAGCGCGGGCTGTATGCGGACGAAGCATGGGCGTGGCAGCTATACTTGGCACAGGAGCCAACTCCTGTCTTTATGACGGTCATGCTATTGTGATGAACACTCCACCCATGGGATATATCCTTGGCGATGAGGGCAGCGGAGCTGTACTTGGCCGACTGTTTGTCAACGCCTTGTTCAAAGGGTTTCTGCCAAAGGCTGTGGCTGACGGTTTTCTGGCCGACACCGGACTGACTCTCGACTCACTAATAGAGCGAGTGTACCGCGAACCGCTGGCCAACCGATTCCTTGCATCCCTGTCACCGCACATTCTCAAACGGGCAGACTTCAAAGAGGTTCACGACATTATTGTGGGAAATCTCCGAAGTTTCTTCCGCCGCAATGTCGCTATCTATGGTCACAACGACCTCCCCGTGGGTGCTGTAGGCAGCATCGCTTACCATTACGCTCCGTTCCTTACCGAAGCGGCTGCCGCAGAAGGCTACACTATAGGAAAAATCATGCAAAGCCCAATGGACGGTCTTGTAGAATACCATTCCATTGGAGAATAAAAATGAATGACCCCACAAAAAAAACAGGTTCTCCCGCCTCTCTGCAGCTGTGCGGCATCTTCGAAGCCGACGTATGACACAGAGGTTATTGCCCCACGTTTTGCTACGCTTCATGTGGGACTACTGAGATTCAGCCTCTTCGAGGCTATGCCAAGTACCGTCCGTTATATGGGCTGACCTTGTCTACCCATTTAACGGAAGAACTTGATTTCTCATAGAAAGTTGCCTGATTTCTATGGGAAAGTTTTTCCGTCAAATTGTATTTTCGGGAAACATAGAACCGAGTAGCTTAGTTTCTAAAAGCACAGACAATGAATGTGTGCCATCTATGCTTTTACAGAATGACACAAAAAAGGGTGCATTGCCATTGCAACACACCCCGTCAATATTCAACTTTGTCTGTCTGTCGACTTGATTAGAGGTTGAAGTTTATAGCAAACTCCAGCTTAGTGCCGTTTACGTCAAAACCAAATTTGTCCTTCTCATAGCCGTAGCCTTGAGCCTGAGCATCCTCATTGGCTGTCTTATAGCCCAGATAGCCGAGTCTTGCAACCAAATCGACCTTGTTGGATGCAGCAATCTTCACACCGGGACGGAAGCCAACACCAAAGACATTACCTTTAGCGTCAGAACCAAGAGAAGTGAACTGGATGCCACCGTCTACGAAGAAAGAAGCGATACCGCTCTTAGCGAAAGTATAACGAGCGTAGGGGGCAATGGTAAAGGATGATGTAGTAGTCTTGACATTATTCTCTTCACTGTCTTTGCTTCCATATCCCAGCTGAATACCTACAGCCCAATTCTCATCAAGGTTGTAACCAACTTCAGGTATGATTGTGAAAGATGACAAGGTATTGGCATCCTTGTTAGCCTTTGAAGACTCAAAGCCGATTCCACCACCAATGTAAACCTGTGCGCTTGCGCTGATTGTAGCTACCATCATGGCGGCTGCCAACATTAATTTTTTCATAATTCTGTTTTTTAATGATTAATATGAATTTTTAATGACAGTGCAAAGGTAGTGTTTTTCATTTCTGTGACAAAGGTTTTGTTGTGATATTTTTGACAAAAACTGACTTTTTAGACCTTTAGAATACTAAAGGCGGCAAAACGAACATGATTAAGGGACAATATGTGAAGCTAATTAGGATAATAAAGAGAAGTAAAACTGGTCATCCGTCTTGCGCGGTACAGTCATATCTCAAGCTTGTCAGCCTGAACGCAGAGCAACGAAAAAGGGTGCATCGCTCATTGCGATACACCCATATACCTAATTTAGTTTGTCTATTTGTCGGATTAGAGGTTGAAGTATATACCGAACTCCAACTTAGTGCCACTTACGCCAAAACCAAACTTGTCCTTTTCAAAGCCGTAGCCTTGAGCCTGAGCATCCTCGTTGGCTGTCTGATAGCCCAGATAACCGAGCTTAGCGACCAAATCCACCTTGTTGGATGCAGCAATCTTCACACCGGGACGGAAGCCAACACCAAACGTATTGCCTTTGGTGTCAGTACCAAGAGAAGTGAACTGGATGCCACCGTCAACAAAGAAAGAAGCAATGCCGCTCTTAGCGAAAGTGTAACGAGCATAGGGAGCAACGGTGAAGGCAGATGTAGTGACTTTGCCAGAACCGTCTTTCTTCATAGTATCGTTGATTCCGAATCCCAACTGAATACCTACAGCCCAATTCTTGTCAAGATTGTAACCTACTTCAGGAAAAATTTTGAAAGAGGACAAGCCGTCAGCATCCTTGTTAGCCTTTGAATACTCGTAACTGAGTGATCCACCAATGTAAACCTGTGCGCTTGCGCTAATCGCAGCTACCATCATGGCGGCTGCCAACATCAATTTTTTCATAATTCTGCTTTTAATGTTTAATATGAATTCTTAATGACGGTGCAAAGGTAATGCTTTTCATTGTCTGCGACAAAGGCTTTGTCGTGATATTTTTGACAAAAAACGACTTTTCACACCTTTAGAACACTAAAAAGGTAAAACAAACACGACCGAGTGACAATATGCGAAGCAAATAGGAAAACAAAGAGAAGTAAAACAGACCATTCGTCTTGCAGCACAAGCACATCCCGAACATGTCAGCCAGAACACATCCCAACGGAACCACATTTTTGTCATGTAATGATATGCATCTGCAAACTTGTAGAAGTTATTCTTTGAACATAGGCTGTCCAATTTGTTGTACCCACTTTTTAAGCGGAAAGTAAATTCCTT
>CAVGKZ010000048.1:0-2304 GCA_963630025.1 bacterium
GTGTAGGCATAGAGTTGGGAGAAAGCCTCCTTGATTTCATTGACGGTTACTCCGCCATCGAGAGCTTCGCTGATGGCCGGAGCCAAGCGGTTGATGTCGCCTTGTGCTTCAAGACTTGCTACGGTGGCGAGGTGCAACTGCCGCTGAGTCAACTTGTTTGCGGCCAAAGACTGATTTGTTGTTGCCATGATTATTGCTAATAAGATTAATAGTTTCTTCATGTCGTTATGTGTTTAAGTTCACGATGCAAAATTACGGTGAAACACCCGAACGCCTTGTATACACATTACGGATAAAATGACACGATTTACGGAAAAAGAGATGTGCAGTGAATACACATCGCGCATCTGATATATGGATGTCAATAAAAACAAAGCCGGCTTGAACACATGACGTGTTCAAGCCGGCTTCGAGTCTTTCCTTTGTGTAGGGTGGTTCTATAAATTAGCTTTGGCAGATTGTGAGTCTATTTCGAGGGCAATGTGTCTGTGAGTGAAAGAGTATAGCGAGCTATACGACCGAACGAACAGACAGATTGAACCGAAAAGAGACCGCAAGATGACAAAACGTAAATCATCCACCATTAAACAAAATTACGGTGGTAATTTATAGAACCACCCTGTACTTATTCTGTAGGCAGGTGGAAGCGGTATGAGCGTTCAAACACTTCCCTGACAGTGTTGATTTCGAGGAAGGTCGTGCCTCCGCCCGAACCGAAACTGCCGCTGAGGTGAGCCACCTTGTCGTCCATGCACAGGTATCCCTTTTGGCGGAGCATGCGCAGGGCAGCGATGAACTGTTCCCTTGCGCCAATCTGCTCGTGCTGAGCCACGGCAATCACTCCGTAGCTAAGGGCGAGCCAGCGCTGAGTCTTCTCCTTGTAGCAGATGGCGAGCACGGGGTTGGGGCCGCGGAAGGCGGCCAGGTTGCGTGCGGTGTAGCCCGTCATGCTGTCGGTGATGATACCCTTTACGCCCAGTCTTTCGGTAGCCTCAATGGCGCTGTGCGAAAGGAACTCGGCTATGTCGCAATCTTCACTCAACGGAATGTCAAACTCGTTGCCCTCCAAACGGTCCTGTTCCGCTCTCTCCGCAATGGCGGCCATAGTCTTCACTGCCTCCACGGGATATTTTCCCGAAGCCGTCTCGCCGCTGAGCATGAGGGCGTCGGTACGGTAGTATATGGCGTTGGCAATGTCCGTCACCTCCGCACGTGTGGGTCTCGGATTGTTTATCATTGTGTGGAGCATCTGTGTGGCCACGATTACGGGCTTCTTTGCCCTTATGCACTTGTTGATGATGCTCCGCTGTATGCCCGGTATGCGCTCTATGGGCACCTCTATACCCAGGTCGCCGCGAGCCACCATGATGCCGTATGACGCCTCGATTATCTCGTCGATGTTGTCAACACCCTCCTGATTTTCAATTTTCGAGATTATCTTTATGTCACTGCCGTGCTCGTCGAGTATGTCCTGCACAGCCTTCACGTCGGCTGCGCTGCGCACAAACGAGTGGGCGATGAAGTCAATGTCCTCCTCGATGGCCAGTTCGATGTTGCGTCTGTCCTTTTCGGTGATGGCCGGCAGGTCGATGTGCACTCCGGGCACGTTCACACTCTTGTGCGCACCGAGCGTTCCGTCGTTGGTGGCCTGTGCTATCACGGCCGGGCCGTTGATGCCTATCACCTTCATGGCCAGCGCACCGTCGTCAAAGAGTATGTCGTCGCCTATGTGTATGTCGTTGGCAAAGTTCTCATACGACAGGTTGATGATGTCGTGCTCCGTGTCCATTTCAGGCCGTCCGAATATCTTCACCACGTCGCCTGTCTTGTAGTCTATGGGCGCGTCGCATCCGGTCGTTCTCACCTCCGGACCTTTCGTGTCTATCAGTATGCCTATGTGGTGCGACACCTTGCGTGTGTTCCGGATTATCTCCTTTATACCCTCCGGTGTGGCGTGGGCGGTGTTCATGCGCACTATGTTCATTCCGGCGTAGAAAAGTTGGCGGATGAAGTCTGTACTGCAGTTTCTGTCGCTGATGGACGCAACAATCTTTGTCTGTTTCATAAGTGGTTTGTCTGCCGTTTGTGTATTACCGTTTGTGTGTTATCGGTGCAAAGTTACACCTTTTCCTTCATACGGCAAAGAAAGAAAATTCCAAAATCGGGACGCTGGCAAAAGTGTCAAACATTTATGGGTGGTTCTAAAAATTAACTTTGGCAGATTGTGAGGCTATTTTCGAGGACAATGTGTCTGTGAGTGAAGGAGCATAGCGAGCTATGCGACAGAACGAACAGACAGATTGG
>CAVGKZ010000049.1:0-11343 GCA_963630025.1 bacterium
TGACTTTGCATTTCTCCAACAACGCCGTCTTGCAATACAGCGTCGCGTTTGACGAAATATTATCGAAGGCATTAGTAGCGCAAGTCGGCAGCGTTTTGCCTCGTAGAGTCACTTCGGTCAGGCCTGTGCAATCTTCAAACGCATTATCGCCAATGCTTGTCACAGAGTTGGGGATGTTGATGGAGGTCAAGTTTGAGCAACCATTGAACGCATACTGGCCGATGCTCGTCACGGAATTGGGGATGGCGATGGAGGTCAAACCTGTGCAACCCTCGAACGCACTATTGCCAATGCTCGTCACATTCAGAGTTTTTCCGCCATACTCGACAGTCGCCGGAATGGAGACTTTTCCTGAATATGAATTACCATTGATGACATCGTCATTATGTGTCACCTCCGCCTCCTGACCGTCGTTGATGTAATTGTAGTAGATGGTCACTCCGTCATCATTCAAGGCAGAAAAGTCGTAGGCGAAAGCCCCGGTGCCGACACAGCTTAGGAGCACAGCCAACAGAAGCGTGGCAATATGCGGCAAGCCTGAGCTTCTGCTTTGATTTCTTACGAGTAGATGTTTTCTTTTCATAATCTTTGATTTTAATCGCAGGGCACAGAAGCCGTATGCCCCAATAAACCATGGTTGTTGACTACACAAACGCAAAACGCGGGCTTCCACCTCCACTTGTCTTCCAATCTAGGCCCTAGGAAAGCCCCCATAAGTGACGAGTAGAGTGTCTGCCCACGCCGGTATTTGCACATATCTCCGGGGAAAGTGCGCATGAGGGAATATAATATAAACCCTCGCTGCACACCCCGGGATACAGTTATTCCATACCCGTAGCACCCACTTCTGACATTGTCTTAGACTTATGGATTTGAATTTCCTAGGTTCAGATCGGTCCAAAAGACAAAGCATCGATGACGCTTTAACATTAAGTAGTGCCCACCCACGACCCGAAAGCCTGTCTCCACATCATTATAATATATAGAACCTCCATCCTTCATGGCATAAGCCGACGGATGACACGGCGTGGGTCTAGACTTCGCAAAAATAGTGTTTTTTCATTATATTCAGAGCAATTCTACCGAAAAAGTTACATGGAAAAGTAAAAAAATATAGTGCACATAGAGCAAACCATTGTCAACCAGCACCAGTAGACGTGGCATTTAGCCTCCGTAGATACGGCATTTACGGGTTGCAAATGCCCTATTTAGCACTCGTAAATGCGGCATCTATCTGTCGTGGATGTAGCAAGCAGCACTCACGGACGCAACAAATGCTTGCACAGCAGTTCGGGCGAAGACGCGACACCTACTAAGTTTGTACCAGTTTGCCAAGTATATCTATTCCTTCAGTCATCACTTCCATAGAACCAGGAACATTTTAAGTTTGTCTTGTCAGCCAGGAGTGGTACGCCGTGGGCGGCGTATCCCCTAAATATTGTCTTGTTGTTTATTGTGGTGGTTTATAGAACTGTTCTCAAAATGTTGACTTTGTAGCGCACTGATAATCAGTAGACCCAAAAATCATATCGATTTTGTCCAAAGATTGATGCAATCTTTGGCGAAAATATATGCAATCTTTGGCGAAGAATCCTTGTGCGGTTTGAAACGTACAAGGCAAACTTTTAGAACCCACCTTATTGTGATTGGTGCCTTGCCGACTCCTTAGGCAGATGGAAGACTGTAGTAGGCGCTGCGCCCCCTCATGAATATGGAAATCATTTAAGCAGGATAGGGGGCTTGATTTTGCTAACCTCGCAACGCCTGCTATTAGGCAACTTTCCCACAGAAACCTGCCAACTTTCTCACAGAAACCTGCCAACTTACGGGTCAGTTCGAAAACCAGGTTGCACTACTCCAAATATTTTTTTTGTTGGACTTTTGCCTTGTGGGGCGCAGTGCCTACAACAGACTTCCGCAAGAGCAAGAAAAAAGAACTTTATCCATAATCGGTCAGCTTCGCCAACCGAGAAAATCCGCTGACCCACTATATGCTGCGTTGTGAGGTCGGTAAAATGAAAGTAGGAGATAAACACCTATGATTAGTGTTTACCTCCCACTCGATAATGTCTTTGAAAGGCGGTTCTATAAATTACTGCCAAGAAAGAATCTGTCTATTGCTTCTTCAAAGGAATCTTTTCGACACGAAGCTGGTGGCGACCGCCCTCAAAAGATGTTTTGAAGAACTCGTCGAGGATGGCTTCGGCAGTCTTGTTGTCGATAAAACGTCCTGGCATCACAAGAACGTTGGCATCGTTGTGCTGACGTATGAGGTGAGCAATCTCCGGGGTCCAAGCCAGTCCGGCACGTATGCCCTGATGCTTGTTGAGCGTCATGCTTATACCTTCGCCGCTTCCGCAGATACCGATGCCGGGATATACCTCGCCACTCTCCACACCTTCGGCCAATGCATGACCGAAATCGGGATAGTCGCAACTAAGGTCACTGTATGTGCCGTAGTCTTTATAGGCATAGCCGTGGCTTTCCAGATACTGCAGAACAAACTTTTTCAAAGGGAAGCCAGCGTGGTCGCTGGCTATCCCTACTGTCTTAATGTCCATAGCTTTGTATGCTGTAGGATAGTTATTCGGCCAAGAAAGCCTTTACCTGTTTGTAAACATTCTCACCAGTGTAGCCAAGTTTCTCGTCGAGCACCTTGTAGGGAGCGGAGAAACCGAAGCTCGGCATGCCCCAAACACGGCCGTTGGCACCAACGAGTCCTTCGAGTGTAACAGGCAGACCGGCTGTCATACCGAATATCTTGGCGTTCTTGGGCAGCACACTCTCCTGGTATTCCTTGCTCTGGCAGCGGAACAAGCCCTCTGACGGAGCACTCACGATGCGCACCTTTACGCCGTCCTTGCGCAGAAGCTCAGCACCGGCCACAAGCGTAGACACCTCAGAACCGCTTGCAAGCAATATCACATCGTAGTTGTCGTCTGAACCAGCTACTACATAGGCACCCTTGCGAGCCTGCTCGTAGTCGTTGCCCTCGGGCAGCTTGGCGATGTTCTGGCGCGAGAAGATGAGCGCGGTAGGCGTAGACATGTTCTCCATTGCCATAGCCCAGCAAACGGTGGTCTCGTCGGCATCAGCCGGACGGAACACGCGCACGCTGTCCTTGCCATGATGGTTCTTCAGCTTCTCCATCAAGCGTATCTGTGCCTCCTGCTCAACAGGCTCGTGGGTGGGTCCGTCCTCACCCACACGGAATGCGTCGTGGGTCCAGATGAACTTGATGGGCACCTCCATGAGGGCGGCCATGCGCACTGCGGGCTTCATGTAGTCGGAGAACACGAAGAATGTGCCGCAAGCGGGTATCACGCCACCGTGCAGATACATACCGATGCACATGCAGGCCATGGTAAGCTCGCTGACGCCAGCCTGGAAGAATGCGCCGGTGAAGTCGTCGGCGGCAAGCGAGTGGGTCTTCTTGAGGAAGCCGTCGGTCTTGTCGGAGTTGGAGAGGTCGGCAGAAGAGCAAACCATGTTGGGCACCTGCTCGGCCAGCACACCTAGGCAAGCAGCCGAAGCGGCGCGAGTGGCCGAACCTTCCTTCTGAGTGAGCACGCTCCAGTCCACCTTGGGGGCGTTGCCGCTGAACCACTCCTTCAGCAAGGCAGCCTTGTCGGGGTTGGCCTCGGCCCACTTCTTCTCTTCCTCGCGGCGAGCGGCCACGATGCCCTTCAGCTCCTCGCGGCGGTCGGCATACAGCTTCTGCACCTCGGGGAATATCACGAACGGCTCGTCGGGGTTGCCACCGAGGTTCTTTATGGTGTTGGCATAGGCGTCGCCACCGAGCGGAGCACCGTGGGTGTTGATGCAGTGCTCATAGCTGGTGCCGTCGGCGCGCAGCGCACCCTTGCCCATAACGGTTTTACCGATAATCAGCGTGGGGCGCTTCTCCTCCTTTTGTGCGTCCTTGAGAGCCTTGCGTATCTCGTCGGGGTCGTTGCCGTTGATGGTCACAACGTTCCATCCCCAAGCCTTGTACTTGGCGGCGGTGTCTTCCTGCATCACCACCTTGCACTCTGTGGAGAGCTGGATGTCGTTGGAGTCGTAGAACATAATGAGGTTGTTCAGACCAAGTATACCGGCTATGCGGCCAGTGCCTTGCGAAATCTCCTCTTCCACACCACCATCGGAAATGTAGGCGTAGATCTTGTGCTGCATGGGAGTCTTTCCGAGGCGAGCCTCAAGGAACTTCTCGGCCACAGCGGCGCCTGCTCCGAAAGTGTGTCCCTGACCGAGAGGGCCAGAGGTGTTCTCGATGCCACGCTCAATGTCGCGCTCGGGGTGACCTGGAGTGGGGGAGTCCCACTGGCGGAACTGCTTCAGCTCGTCGAGGGTGAACTTGCCCTGCAGCGCAAGTGCCGAATAGAGCATCGGCGACATGTGTCCCGGGTCGAGATAAAAACGGTCGCGGCCTGTCCAAGAAGGACACTCGGGATCGTAAACCAGAAACTCCGAGAACAGTACATTGATGAAGTCTGCACCTCCCATTGCACCTCCGGGGTGGCCAGAGTTGGCTTTTTCTACCATAGATGCGGCGAGAATACGGATGTTGTCCGCCGCTTTGTTCATGACATTCTTGTCGTTCATAACTTTGATAATGTGTTAGTTTTTGTTATTTGATTCTTTTAATTCCTTTGTGCGTAGGCGTTGTACGGCGAATGGTGCCGTCGCTGTTGAAATCCATCTTGTCGATGCACACTTCGCGATGGAATCCTGGCCCCTTGTCCTTTGACAGGTAGTCCTTGTTTATGCGGTGGTAGACGAAGTACCACTCGTCCTTGCCAGGAATCTGGAGCACGCTGTTGTGCGCTGTGCCGTATATCTCTTCGTCGGGTTGCTGAATGAGTATGACGGGATCCTTGGCCACCTCGATGGGGCCGAGCGGCGACTTGCTTGTGCCATAGGCCACGTGGTAGTTGGGCGAACCGGTGTCGTCAACGCTCCAGAGAAAGTAGTAGAGTCCGTTGCGCTTGAACACATACGGCGCCTCGCGATACTTATAGTCGGCAAGAGAACCGCCTCGCGGAGTCATTCGCACGATTGTTGTGGTGTCGATGCTCGTCATGTCGTCGTTGAGCACCGCCCCGGCCATGTAGCCGTTGCCCCAATAGAGGTAACTCTTTCCTGTGTCAGGGTCAGAGAATACGTCAACGTCTATCTGTTGCCCGTTGTGTTGTCCTTCGGGACGTTTGTCAACAATGGGTTTGCCAAAGTCGGTAAACGGTCCAGTCGGACTGTCGGTCACTGCCACACCGATGGCTTTTGCCTTGCCTGTGTTGGCACTATAATAGAAGTAATACTTGTATTTACCGTCAACCTTTTTCTCAATTATAGCTGGTGCCCAAGCGTTGCCTATGCTCCATCGGGTGTCTTTCAACACGTCGAGTGTGACACCTTCATACTGCCAGTTGGCAAGGTCTTTCGACGAATAGCAGGTGAAATACCATCCTCCCCAACCTGGTTGTCCGTCGGTTGTGGAGTAAATGTAGTAACGTTTGGTCTTGTTGGAATACAGCACTTCGGGGTCGGCGTGGAAGCCAGGCAGTATCGGATTGCCGCTCCATGTCTTTTTGGTAGCCTTGGAAGTGTTGTCGTCGGACGCATAGCCGGAGATTTCCTGTCCGGATATGTCGCCCATAGCATCTGTAAAAGCGGAGGCGCATCCTGTTTGTGCCGCATCCGTTTGTGCGATTTCGCGGGCGTGGCCTGCCGTGAAACAGGCCGTGCACGCTATGGTAATGATAGTTGACTTGTTCATAAACTGTTACAAATGTACTATTTTAGGTTGAGAACCACTATCGATTTTGCAGGAACTTTGACAGAAAGAACACCTTTTTTCAACTTTGCGTCCTTGAAAGCTGTGGGTGCAACCCTATTGGGATGGTCAAAGTCGTTGTAGTCGGCCACGTTCTTGCAAGTAAGTATGCGTCCGTCTATGGTCTTGAGTTGTGCTCCATCGATGTCCATTTCAACGGTCTGAGCCTTGTCAACGTCAACGTTGACCAGCGAAATTACGATGGAACCGTCAGTGCGTTTGGCTGCGGAAGCGCTGACCACGGGTATGTTGCGACCCGACTTAGAGTGATTGTCACCGCGTACAGACATGCTATCGCACTTGGTTACGTCGATAGGCAAGTAGGTCGCTTCCTGGAAGCCTTTGTACATCTCGAATACGTGATACGTGGGAGTGAGCACCATGTGGCCTGTACCTTTTTGGTCGGTAAGTATCATGGATTGCAGCACGTTGACCACCTGGGCTATGTTGGCCATGCGCACGCGGTCGGTATGGCGGTGGAACACATTGAGGGACAATGCGGCCACAAAGGCGTCGCGCATCGAGTTCTGCTGGTATAGATGTCCCTTTATGGTGCCCGGTTCCTCGTCCCACCATGTTCCCCACTCGTCAACCAAGAGACCAATCTGTTTCTTCGGGTCCTTCTCGTCCATTATCTTCGAGTGGCGGTTTATCACATCCTCTATCTCAAGGCACTTGCCCATAGTCCAGTAGTAGTCGTCCTTGCTGAAGTTCAGGGCAGAGCCTTTGCTTCCACTCCAACCTGTAACGGTGTAATAGTGGAGTGACACGCCGTTCATGCGGTGGCCTACGTTGTTCATGAGCACCTTTGTCCAGTTGTAGTCGTAGTCGCTTGCACCGCTGGCAATCTTGTAGAGGTTGTTGCCGTCGTAGTTGCGGCAGTAAACGGAGTAGCGGCGGAAGAGGTCGGCGTAGTATTCGGGGCGCATGTTGCCGCCGCAGCCCCAACTCTCGTTGCCCACGCCGAGGAACTTCACCTTCCACGCCTTGTCGCGGCCGTTTTGGCGGCGCAGCTTGGCCATGGGGGTGTCGCCGTCGCTGGTCATGTACTCCACCCACTTGGCCAGTTCCTCAACAGTGCCGCTGCCAACATTGCCGCTGATGTAAGGTTCGCAGCCCAGCATCTCGCATAGATTGAGGAACTCATGCGTACCGAAAGAGTTGTCTTCTATTGTCCCACCCCAGTTGTTGTTCTGCATCTTGGGACGTTTGTCTTTAGGTCCGATGCCGTCCATCCAGTGATATTCGTCGGCGAAGCATCCGCCGGGCCAGCGCAGCACTGGCACTTGCAGAGCCTTGAGGGCGTTGAAAACATCCTTGCGGTAACCGTTGATATTGGGAATCTGCGAGTTTTCGCCTACCCACAGACCACCGTATATACATGAGCCGAGGTGTTCGGCAAACTGTCCGTAAATCTCTTTGTGTATCTTTGCGCATCCTTTGTCGGCATGAATTGTTCCGGTCAGATTCTGAGCCTGCACAGAGAAGACGGCCATCGTTGATAGCAATGTAGTAGTGATGAACTTGTTCATGGTCGTAATTTTGCTTTGTTGTAGTTGATGTGGTTATGGGAAATCCAGTTGTTAGTTATAAAACAAAAAATGCGTTTGTGGGGACAGCATTTCCCCACAAACGCATAAACTTTAACCTTATTTTGTCTTGATTTTGGCCGCAGCCTGCTCGATGGCCAAGTCGGCCTTGTAGTTGGCTATGTACTTCTCGAAGCCTTCCACCTCTTCGGGAACGGGAGCAATCTCCTCGCCCTCATTCTCCGCATAGACATGCTGGTCGAGATAGTCGGCAAGGCTCTGCTTGTCGTGGTTGTTCACCAGATAGCCAGCCAACAGCGCGATGCCCCAAGCACCACCCTCGCCCGCCGTCTCCATGACCGAGATGGGGGTGTTGAGCGCGGCGGCAAGGAAACGCTGCGCCACGCCCTTGGTCTTGAACAGACCTCCGTGGGCAGTGAGGCGGTCAACCTTGACTTGCTCGTCGTTGAAGAGCACGTCGTTGCCTATCTTCAGCACAGCCACTGTGGCATAGAGGTGCGCGCGGATGAAGTTGGCGAGGTTGAAGTTGTCCTTTGGCGAACGCACGAACAAGGGGCGTCCCTTCTCAAGTCCGACAACGGGTTCGCCCGACACGGTGTTGTAAGTGACCAAACCACCACAGTCGGCCTCGCCATTGACGAGGGCATAGTTGTACAGTTTGTCGTAAACGTCATTTATGTCGATTGGGCCAGAGAGGATTTCCATGCACTCCTTGAACACCTTTATCCACGAGTTGACGTCTGAGGTGCAGTTGTTGCAATGCACCATGGCCACGGGTTTTCCGTCGGGGGTCGTCACCATGTCGATCACCTCGTAGGGGCGGCTCAGAGCCTTGTCGAGCACAATCATTGAGAAAGACGACGTTCCGGCGCTGATGTTGCCCGTGCGCGGACGCACGGCGTTGGTGGCCACCATGCCCGTTCCGGCATCGCCCTCAGGCGGACAGAGGGGCACGCCAGCCTGCAAAGTGCCTGTCGGGTCGAGCTTCTTTGCCCCTTCCTCGGTCAGCACTCCGGCGTCTTCTCCTGCATTGAGTATCCCGGGCAGTATGTCGAGTATCTTCCATCCCAAGTGCTTCGGCTCGATGAGCTTGTCGAACTTCTCGACCATCGTGGCGTCATAGCCATTGGTGGTGGAGTCGATGGGCAGCATGCCCGACGCGTCGCCAATGCCAAGCACCTTTTTGCCTGTGAGCTGCCAGTGTATGTAGCCGGCGAGAGTGGTGAGATAGTCAATCTTGTCGACGTGGCTCTCGCCATTGAGTATGGCTTGATACACATGGGCGATGCTCCAGCGCAGAGGTATGTTGAAGTTGAACAGCTCTGACAACTCTGCGGCAGCCTGCCCTGTTCTGGTGTTGCGCCATGTGCGGAAAGGAACGAGTATGTCCTGGTTCTTGTCGAAAGCCATGTAGCCGTGCATCATGGCACTGATGCCCATGGCGGCCAACTGCTTTATCTCGCAGCCGTACTGTTCCTTCACGGCTTTCTGCAGGTCGGCGTAGCAGCCACGCAGTCCTGCCCAAATCTCGTCGATGCTGTAAGTCCACAGACCATCCACCAAGTCGTTCTTCCACTTGTAGGTGCCAACTGCCATTGGGGCATTGTCCTGACCTATCAACACGGCCTTTATTCTCGTAGAGCCAAACTCGATGCCGAGTATGGCCTTGCCTGATTCTATTGTCGTTGTTGCGCTCATGCCTTTGTCTTTTCTTGTTGTTGATGTTGGAGATATGGTAATGTTGGGGCCAGTTCAGGAAACGCATCTCCTTAAAATGCTCCCAACCGGATTTCCAAAGGCAATCCATGCAAACATGCACGGGAATTGCCTTCCAGAACGGTGGTTTACAGAACCGGCCTCAACATTACCTCTCCTCTACTTTGGATTATTTCAGCGCCTTGTTGAGCATGTAGTAAATCTCGTTGTTGCGGAGCTGCTGCTTGAAGGTGCTGATGGTAGTGTTCTTGTCGATGTTGACGAACTCTATGCCGAGCATCTCGCAGAAGTCCTCCCAGTATTCGGCAGTGATGTCGTAAGAGAATGCGCTGTGGTGTGTACCACCGGCGAGAATCCATGCGCCAGCACCAATCTCGAATGTGGGCTGCGGAACCCACAGAGCCGATGCAACAGGCAGTTTGGGCATCTCTTGCGGAGCGATGCACTCCACCTCGCTTGCTATGAGGCGGAAGCGGTTGCCAAGGTCTACCACTGTGGCCTTCACGCCCTTGCCAGTCTTCGATGTGAACACGAGGCGCGCAGTCTGCGACTTGCGGATGCCGATGCCGAGGAAGTGAACCTCAAGTTTGGGTTTGTCGGTGGCGATGAGGGGACAAACCTCAAGCATGTGGCTCTGGAGGCTTGACGTGCGGTCGGCGGCGAAGTTCAACGTGTAGTCCTCAAGGAACGAGCAGCCCTTCTCCAAGCCTTGGTTCATCACCCAAAGAGTGCGATACAGGCAAGCCGTCTTCCAGTCGCCCTCGGCACCGAAGCCGTAGCCTTCGGCCATCAAGCGCTGTGAAGCCAGACCGGGGATTTGGTCGAAGCCAACAAAGTTGGGGTCGTTGACATCAGCGTCGCCAAGGTCGTCGAAGTTGGTGGTGAACGCTATGGCTCCCTCGTCCTTCAACACGCGGCGCAGGGCAATCTCCGCCTTGGCGGCGCTCTTCACCTTCTCCCAGTAAACTTCCTCGCCCGACTCGTCTATCTTTATGGTGTATTCCTTCTTGTATTCCTCCACGAGAGCGTCAGCCTCTTTGTCGGTTACTTTCTTGAAATACTCCATGAGTGAAGACACGGGATAGTAGTCTACGTGATAGCCGAGACGCTGCTCAAACTCCACGCGGTCGCCGTCGGTAACAGCCACGTTGTTCATGTTCATACCGAACATCAGGCAACGCACGTTGTGGGCATCGGCAACGGCAGCTGCCACGCGTGCCCATACTGCAATCTGCTTCTGAGCTTCCTCGCTCTTCCAGTAGCCTACCACCACCTTGCGCTGCACACGCATACGGGTGCAGATGTGGCCAAACTCGATGTCGCCGTGAGCCGACTGGTTGAGGTTCATGAAGTCCATGTCGATGTCCTTCCATGGCAGCTCGGCGTTATATTGTGTGTGGAAGTGAAGCAGAGGCTTCTTCAATGCCTGCAAGCCCTTGATCCACATCTTTGCCGGAGAGAATGTGTGCATCCATGTAATGATGCCCACGCACTTGTCGTCGTTGTTGCTGGCCTTCATTATGGCCTCAACCTCTGCTGACGAGTTGGCAGTGCCTTTATACACCACCTTTATAGGAATGATGCCGCTGTTGTTCAGACCGTCCACCATGTCCTTTGAGTGGCCGTCAACAATCTTAACCGTTTCGCCTCCGTAAAGAAGCTGTGCTCCGGTTACAAACCAAATCTCGAAATTCTCAAATGCCTTAATCATAGTTGTAGCGTTTTTAGTTGTATTTTATGTCTTTGTATGCTTAAGAATAGCTCTCGCAACTTGTTCTTTATCAATTAAGTTGTGGGAATGTTTTTTGTGATTGTCGCTTATTGCTTCTTTTTCTGGCCGTAGTAGGCGTTGGGACCGTGCTTGCGGCTGAAGTGTTTCTCCACGAGAAGAGGGTTCATCGTGGTATTTGGGTTTACCGAGAACGACACGAATGCCATCTTGGCCACCTGTTCCATCACCACTGCATTGTACACGGCGTTGTCTGCGTCCTTGCCCCAAGAGAACGGGCCGTGGTTCTTCACGAGCACACCGGGCGTGTGTACGGGGTTGATGCCCCCTTCCTTTATGCGCTTCACAATGACGTTGCCCGTTTCAAGCTCGTAGTCGCCGTTCACCTCAGCGGCAGTCATGTCGTCCGTGCAGGGTATGGCGTCGTGGAAATAGTCGGCGTGTGTGGTGCCGATGTTTGGTATGTCCTTGCCAGCCTGCGCCCAAGCCGTGGCATAGGTGGAGTGGGTGTGTACAAT
>CAVGKZ010000050.1:0-4205 GCA_963630025.1 bacterium
AGCCCCGAGGACAACAGTCCCCGGGGCTTTTTGCATCTTTAGTAATGTGAAAAGAATAAGTTCCTCAAGTTTGCCCTGCATTTTTAGGCGGTTTTGCCGGCTTCTTTGAAGGAGCATAGCGGGCTATGTGACTGAAAGATAGTGCAAGCCAAACGCAATGAAGCTTGCTTCAATTGCTGAGGCGCAGCCTATCTTATGCAAAAGAAGTCGCAAAAACGACAAAAAGGCAGGGCATGAAAAAACGACAGAATGTACATCTGCAAACTTGCGGAAGTTATTCTTTGAACATTACTTATGGCCGGATGAAGAAATCGTCCTGCACTGTCTTCTGCCGTTTGAAAATAAAGTAGTATCTTTGAAGTTTGAATAACGACTAACCAAACTACAAACTATGAAGAAAACATTGGTCATGGCGACGCTTGCCCTGTTGGTAATCGTACCGTTGAGGGCGCAGAGCGATGCCCCAAAGACCGAAACCGTAATGTATGTCAAGTGGGTGAAGGCCGCCGCCAACTATCCCGACAGTTTTTTCACCACAGATGAAGCCCGGCGAGTGGGCGACAACGTGTTGCTCTATCAGCACACCACGGGCGGATGGCCTAAGAATGTGCAGATGCAGTATTCGCTGACAGACAAGGAACGGCTTGCGGTGGAGGCGAAAAAGAATGATGTGAACGAGAGTACGATAGACAACGGAGCCACCACAACGGAACTGACCTATCTCGCGCGGCTATACAACGCTACTCATGAGAAACGCTATCTCGACGGATTCAACGCCGGAATGGAGTATCTCTTCCGCTCGCAATACGCCAATGGCGGATGGCCGCAGTTTTGGCCGCGTCCCACGGGCTACTACACCCGAATCACCTACAACGATGACGCTATGGTGAATGTGCTCTGGATGCTGGACAAAACCTCGCGTGGCGAGGCTCCTTATGCTTTTGCCGCCGACAGCACAAGAACCAAGGCCAGGGACGCTGTGAACCGTGGTGTGGAGTGCATACTGAAAACCCAGGTGAAGCAGAACGGCAAGCTGACGGTTTGGTGCGCACAGCACGACGAGCACACCTTGCAACCGGCCAAGGCCAGAGCCTACGAGTTGCCGTCGCTCAGCGGTGGTGAGAGCATCGGTGTGGTGATGTTTCTCATGTCGCGCCCCAATCCCTCAAAGGCGATACGCAGGAGCATTGAGGCTGCTGTGGAGTGGTTTCGCACAAGCCGGATAGAGGGCAAGAAGATAGAACGCTATACCAATGCCGAGGGCAAGCCAGACCTGCGCATGGTGGACTGCAAGGCTGGCGAACAGTGCGAACCGCTGTGGGGACGCTTCTATACGCTGGACACCAACCGTCCTTTTGTGTGCGACCGTGACGGAGTGATAAAGTATGACCTCTCTGAAATAGGCTACGAGCGGCGCAATGGCTATGGATGGTACAACCACCACGGGCAAATGGTGTTGAAAGAGTATGAGGCGTGGAAACGCAGAGTGGGCGACCTCTAAGTGCGGACGCTATCAGACAACATAAGGGCGGTGGGTATAGTGCCGCCCTTAATATATATGACAATTGGAAAACCCAATAAACTTTTGCCATAAAAACACGTCATACACAGTATATGAACCGTATATTTCTATTCGTTATCCTCTGCGCCGCCACTGTTGCAGCCGTGGCGCAAGGGGCTTTGAAGGGCAAGGTGATAGACAAACAGACCAATGAAGCCCTGCAGTTTGTGAATATCAAGGTGGAGCAGGCCTCTAATGGCAAGATGCTCAAGGGCGCGATAACCGATGCCAACGGATCGTTTCACATCACGGGATTGCCCTACGGCAAATATAATCTTACCGTTTCGTTCGTGGGCTACAAGAACTTTTCTCGCGAGTTTGCCGTGTCGGCATCCAAGAAGCAAGCGTCGTTTCCGGTGATATACCTCGCCGAAGACAGCCATGCACTGAAGGAAGTGCAAGTGACAGGCCAGCGGTCGCAGATGAAATTGGAGGTTGACCGCAAAACCTTTACTGCCGACCAGATGATAGCTGCCGCAGGAGGGTCGGCAAGCGACTTGCTGGAGAGCATTCCATCGGTGGAAGTGTCTACCGAAGGCGAGGTGTCGCTGCGCGGAAACACCAGCGTGGAAGTGTGGATAAATGGCAAGTCGAGCGGACTGACGAGCGACAACCGGGGCGAGATACTTCAACAGATACCTGCGGAAAGCATCGAGCGCATAGAAGTGATAGACAATCCGAGCGCGAAATACAGTCCGGAGGGCAGTGCGGGAATAATCAACATCATTCTGAAACGTGACCGCAAGGCAGGATACTATGGTTCAGTGCGCGCCGGAATGAACACTCGCGGAGGATGGCAAACGGGTGCCAACATCAACTATTCGAGCGGCAAGATTGACGCTTTTGCCAATCTGGGCTACAAGGTGCGCAGGCACAAGGGAGGCGCGTCGAGCGAACAGGTTTATACAAACAGCAACACGTATCAGGACTATTACCGCGAGGACAACAATAAGGGCGGCAACTTGTTTGCGCGTGCAGGACTCACGTGGCACATGACTGGCAGCGACGACCTGTCTTTGTCGGGAATGACCATGGTGGGCAGTCGCGACAACTCTTCGCTCACGCCCTATCACTACGGCACGGTGGGGGCGGCTGCCGACACGCGCATGATGTTCCGCAGCACTGACAGCAAGGACAAGTCAAACATGTATCACGCCGAGCTGGAATATACCCACAAGTTCAGCGAGAAACACAAGTTGGACTTCAATATCGAATACAACACTTGGAAGAGTGACAACGACAACTACTATCGCGACAGTACGCTGTGGATGGACGGCACAACGCCTACGACGCGCTCCTATCAGTATCGGCCGATGTACATAAACAACCGTTCGGTGGAGACAAGACTGGACTATGAAAACCAGATAAGCGACAAACTGAAGATTGAGGCTGGCTACAACGGAACATACTCTCGTGAAAATACTCCGCAGCAGTCGTGGATAGACAACAGCGACTGGTATGGAAAGAACAGTGTGGAGGACAGGGCTTACTACAACAGGTTCATCTATGAGATGTCCACTCATGCCCTGTATGCCACCGTCAACGCCAAGTTAGGAAAGTTTGGAGCTATGGCCGGCCTGCGCGGAGAGTACTGGCGAGTGAACACCGAGAGCCGCGACTACTGGCAGGAGTATGGCCTCGCGGAGCGCGATCCGGCTTTCAAGAAGAACTTTTTCAAGCTCTTCCCAAGCCTGTTCCTCAACTATGAACTCACGCCTACTGCACAACTGCAACTCAACTACACGCGCAGGATGCACCGCCCGTGGGGAGGCCAGCTCAACAGTTTCCGCGACACGCGCGACGCTTCGCTCGTTTCGTTCGGCAATCCGGAGCTTACGCCGGAATATACCAACTCGTTTTCGCTCAATTTCCTCAAGACTTGGCCGGAGCACACGTTGTCCGTCGGGGCTTACTACCGCCCGACAACCGACGTGATACAGCGCATTAGCTACAATGTGAACGACACGATATACTCCACAAACGAGAATGTGGCGAAGAGCCAGAGTGCAGGTCTGGAACTGATTCTCAAGGACAAACTCTTCCGCATACTTGACCTCACTACCACCGTCAACGCCTATTACTACAAACTGGACGGCTTCAGCTACTCCATAAACGACCAGGTGGTGACGGGAGCGTCGGACGAAAACTTCTCTTGGGACGCACGCGTGTTGGCAAGCGTTGTGCTTCCCTACGGCATATCCATACAGGCCACGGGCAACTACCGTTCGCGCAGCGTGGTCACTCAGGGCTACCGCAAGGCCAACGCGAGCCTCGACCTTGGACTGCGCAAGACGTTCTTCAACAAAGCCTTGGCCTTGTCGATAAACTGCCGCGACGTGTTCAGCACCCGCAAGTGGGACACATACACCAGCAGCGACGACTTCACACGTCATCAGCGCAACTGGCGCAAACCGCACGTGAACTTCGTTCTGACCTGGAACTTCGGCAACATGAACGGCAAGAAGCGTCAACAGCCCGACGACTCCGGCTCCGACGACCAGCAAAGCTACGGCGGATACGGAGAGAATTAGTCCTCTTTCGGAGGAGGAAAAGGCGATTTGCCATAGAGGGGCTGCTTGCAAAATATTGGGGTCATCCGACATTTCGAGTGATACAGTCTAAAAATTGACAAGAAGAAAACTGC
>CAVGKZ010000051.1:0-41466 GCA_963630025.1 bacterium
GGTGGAGTGGGTGTGTACAATGCCGCCTATCTCGGGGAATGCCCGGTATAGTACGAGGTGGGTGGGTGTGTCTGACGAAGGGTTGAGTTCGCCTTCCACAACCTTTCCTGTGTTCAAATCTACCACAACCATGTCGCTTGCCTTCATTGTGTCGTAGCTTACGCCCGACGGCTTTATTACCACTAGTCCGCGCTCACGGTCGATTGCCGATACGTTGCCCCAAGTGAATATTACCAGATTGTGCTTCACGAGGTCAAGGTTGGCCCGAAACACTTTCTCTTTCAGTTCTTCAATTTCAATCATGATAGTTGTTATAATTTAAAGTTAGAGTCGTTTTTGTATGTGTTCTTGTTGAAACGGTACATGAACGCGCCGCGTTTGGAACTTTTCTTGTCTATCTGGTCTGTCTTCTCGATGAATTTCATCTCTTTTACGCGCTTGCGGAAGTTGCGCTTGTCAACCTCTTCACCGCTGATTGCTTCATACACATGCTGCAACTGCGTGAGTGTGAACAGTTCCGGCAGAAGATTGAAGCTGATGGGCTCGCACGAAATCTTCTCTCTCATCATCGTCCGCGCCTTGTGTATCATTTGCAAGTGGTCGGAGTAGAGTGGGGGGATGTCGTCGAATGACACCCATTTCAATCCGTGTTGCTCCATAAGCGACTTGTCATAGTCCCTTACGTTTATCATGGAGTAGTACACTATGGATATGACGCGCTCGCCCGGGTCACGGTCAACGTTTCCGAAAGCTCCCACCTGGCGCATATACAGACTGGTCAACCCGGTTAGTTCTGACAGAACTCTCGTGGCTGCGGCATCAATGCTCTCATTGCTGCCGACGAAGCCACCGTATACCGACCACTGTCCGCGTCCGGGATCCATCTGGCGCTTGCCTATGAGCACCTTCAGTTCTTCTTCGTCAAATCCGAACACGATGCAGTCTACCGATACGTAAACTTTGGAGTGAGTTTCGTAAAATCTAGTCATTCCGATTGACCTGTTGCCTGGTATGGCGTGGCGGGCAATGGTGTGTGTCCATGCTGCCACGCCATACATATATTATACGTATGTGTATTACCAGAAATACCAGTAGAATGCAGCGCAGAGACCGATAACAAAGAGTGTACCGATGATATCAAATGCGCCCCAGCTCTCACGGATGGACTTCTTGAAGTCGGATGTAAAGGTGATTGCCTCTACTTGCTCCTTGCTCGGGGCAGGAGTGAAGCAGCTCACCACTACCATGAAGACGATGAGGAACACGAGCAACCAACACTCAAATACGAGCCAATTGGTCTGCCAGAACCAAGATGTGTACTCCCAGAAAGCACCTTCCATCGTGGCTTTACCTGTGTCGGTAATCACGTTTGTCACGAGGCGAAGCATACCGATGAGGAAGCCGAAAATCATGGTGTACTCACCTGCCTTAGGAGTAATCTTCTTGAAGAAGATGCCCATGGCGAACACGGCCACCATTGACGGAGCGAGGAGCGACTGGATGCCCTGAAGGTAGTTGTACAAGGTGTCCATCTTCATCATAATAGGCAACCATGCGAAACCAAGAACCACGACTACCACTGTTGCTACGCGGCCAACGAACACATAGTGAGCCTCCGACATACCCTTCTTCAAAGGCTTGTAGAAGTCTTCGGTGAAGAGGGTTGCGCAACTGTTGAAGAATGCAGCCAAGGAGGCTACGAGAGCGCAGACGAAACCGATGGTTACGAAACCTTTGAAACCTACAGGCAACACTGTCTTCACCATGATGGCGAAGGCGGCGTCGGTCTCTTCCATCTCGATCGTGCCTTTCTGTGCCAAGGCTGCTGCAATCATACCTGGAATCAGGAACATGAAGCAAGGCAGAACCTTGAAGAAACCTGCGGCGATAGTGCCGCGGCGAGCGCGCTTCATCACTTCCGCATTGCTCTCACCGGGCCTCTGACCGAGTACACGCTGAACGATGTGCTGGTCGGTACACCAGTACCAGAAACCGATGATTGTGGCTCCGAGGAATACGGTAAAGCCGGGATAATCCAAGAACATTTCGTCACCGGCTTCCCAGTGGAACATGTGGGTTGTGCCATAGCCGTTGTTCAGTTTGCTACAGTAGTCCATCATGTCGGCCCAACCTGCTGTTATGCTGCCACCGCCGAGGGATGCCAGTCCGAGGAAGAGTACCATGAAGGCGCCGATGATAAGAATAGGTGTCTGTATGGTGGAAAGGGTCATAACTCCCTTCATGCCGCCGAACACGGTGAATACGGTTGTCAGCACAATGAGTCCGATGGCTCCCACCCAGAAGTTCAAGCCCCAAAGGTACTCAAAGAAGATGCCACCTGTAAGTGCCGTCACACTCACCTTAGTGAGGATGTAAGCCACAAGGGTGATGATGGAGAGCCATGAGCCTGTGCGCTGTGTGTAGCGGAACTTGAGGAAGTCAGGCATGGTGATGATTTTACCCATCTTGTTGATGAGCAACTGATAGAACGGTACAAACAACCATCCTAAGATGAGGATCATCCAGCCCTGCATCTCCCAGTGTGCCATACCCACACCGCTCTTTGCGCCTGTTCCGGCAAGACCAACGAGGTGCTCCGACCCGATGTTGGCGGCGAAGATGGCCATACCGATTACATACCAAGGCTCTCCTTTACCGAAGAGGTAGGCGGATGAGTCTTCGCCTTTCTGTGCTTTTCTGTCTTTTACAATAGCGTGCCATACAGCCCATACCACGCCGATAAATCCAATGGCGAGCACGAGCCAGTCAAGCCATACAAATTCTGTTGAATGCCAGTTCATTTTTGTCTTTTAGTTATTAGTATTGGTAATTGATTGTTGATAATATTAGGTTTTCTTACTTTGTGCTGAACTTGTAAGCCACATGACTGTGGTACTTCTCACCTGGTTTGAGATAGGGCGAAGGCCAGTCCTTCTTGTTGGGAGAGTCAGGATACTTCTGGCTTTCCAGACAAACCGACACGTGCTTGGGATATTTGATGCCGTGCTTGCAGCTGATGCCTGTACCCTGGAAGTTGCCCGTGTATACCTGTACACCGGGTTCGTTGGTGAACATTTCGAGCAGAATACCCGTTTTGGGCGAGTAGAGTGATGCGCATACGGTAGCGTCGTCGCCCTTGCCGTCCTTATAAGTGTTGAGACACCAGTTGTGGTCGTAGCCTGTGGCGTTGCGAATCTGGTCAAACGTGGTGTCTTTTATTGTCTCTTCGATTGCGTGTGGCTTGCGGAAGTCCATCGGAGTGCCTTCCACTGGTTTTATCTCGCCTGTTGTCATGTATGTGGAGTCGGCTGGAGTGTAGTTGTCCGCGTTTATGTATAGCACCATATCCATGCCTTCTTTCGACGGGTCGCCGTTGAGGTTGAAGTAACTGTGGTTGGTCATGTTGATTACCGTCTCCTTGTCGGTCGTGGCATCGAAAGATATGTCGAGAGTGTTGTTGCTTAACAGTTTGTACGTTGTCGTTGCAGTAACCGTGCCGGGGAAGTTGTTGTCTCCGTCGGGCGATATTATAGTCAGTTCAAGCGTCGTGTCGTTGGGCTGTTTAGCGTCATACACCTGATACATCCAGCCCGACGGACCTCCGTGCAGACAGTGGCCGAAATTGTTTTGTGGCAGTTGGTATTCCTTGCCTTCCACGGTTATCTTACCTTTATTTATACGGTTGGCATAGCGTCCAACGGAAGAACCATAGTCGCTCGGCGAGTTTACCGTGTCGGCATACTGCGCTATGTTGTCATAACCCAGCACAACGTCGGTCGGTGTTCCGTCCTTGTCGGGCACAACGAGTGATACTACACGTCCGCCGAAGTTGGTGATGCACACTTCCATACCGCTCTTGTTCTTCAGGGTGAACAGTGCCGTCTTCTTGCCGTTGATTGTCGAGTCGAAGGCGGCTGGATTAAGGCCAGACACCGTCATTTCTGTTTGGCTGCCTGATGCGCATGACGCGAGCATTGCCACAGCAACGCCAGTCATTGCAACAAGTGATTTTGCATTTTTCATTGTCAAAAAGTTGTTAGTTGCTTATAAAGATTATATTATTTGGGTGTAAAAATACAACGAATAATCCAAATAGCAAAGGTTTCATGACAGAAAAAACGGCAATAGGGTGTATTTTATACACTTTTCTCGACGGTTTAACGGTCTTAAACAGTAAAACTCTGAATAGTTACTCTGAATTTATGGGTGTGTAGTGAGTGTCATAAGGCATCAGTGCGTATATAAAATATGTGTAGTAATAGTGTTGGCGCAGGCTGTTTTGCGGTACGTAAGTGGAATAGTTATGAATCAGGCTCTATATGCTTTGTTGTGTCCCCTGTGCATGCCGCAGCAAAGGCAGTGTGTCTTAGCGGGCAATCGGATAGGGCAGATTGCCATTAAAAGGCGGCTCGTTGGCTGTATATTGATAAAAATATGTAACTTTGCAGAGATTTATTGACAATTTAAAACCATTATTGAAAGCATAAATAAAGACATGGATAAAGCACAAAACAAGTACATTGCCGTGACATACAAACTGTACACGGTGGAAAATGGAGAGAAGGAATTGGTGGAGGAAGCCACAAACGCTCGCCCGTTCCAGTTTATAAGCGGTTTTGGCATAACGCTCGATGCCTTTGAAGCCAAGGTGGCAAGTTTGGCAAAGGATGAAACGTTCAGTTTTGAACTTACTAAGGATGAGGCTTATGGCGACGTTGATCCGGCACACGTATTGGATCTTGACCGCGAAATGTTCTGCATCAATGGTCATTTTGATCATGAGCATATCTTCAAGGATGCCATCGTACCCTTGCAAAATGAGGACGGCAACCACTTCTTTGGTCGCGTGCTCGGTCTGGACGACAAGAAGGTGAAGATGGACCTCAACCATCCTTTGGCAGGCAAGACGCTATGTTTTGAGGGAAAGGTTATTGAGAGCCGTGAAGCAACCAACAGTGAGATTGAGGGAATGGTAAACAGACTGAGTGGAGAAGGTTGTGGCTGCGGTTGTGGTGACAACGAGTGTGGATGTCATCATGATGACCATGAGTGCGGACATCACCACGACGACCATGAGTGTGGCCATCATCACGGTGAAGGATGCCATTGCAAACACTGATAAAAGCGTAAGGCTATGGGCAACACTTACGGAAAGCTGTTCACGATAACTACCTTTGGCGAAAGTCACGGCGAGGCGGTCGGCGGTGTTGTCGACGGTATGCCAGCTGGCATCATCATTGATAAAGACTTCATACAGCGGGAACTTGATCGGAGGCGTCCTGGACAGAGCAGTATAACGACCAGTCGCAAAGAGCCGGACAGAGTTGAACTACTCAGTGGAGTGTTTGAAGGCAAATCAACTGGTTGTCCCATTGGCTTCATTGTGCGCAATACCAATCAACATTCGAGCGACTACGAGAACTTGCGCAACGTGTTTCGTCCGTCGCATGCCGACTTCACATACACCAAGAAATATGGTTTGCGTGACCATCGCGGAGGCGGACGTTCTTCAGCACGTATTACCATAAGTCGTTGTGTAGCAGGTGCTTTGGCAAAACTTGCTCTACGTCAACTTGGAATAACGGTGCAGGCGTATACTTCGCAGGTGGGCAGTATAGCCCTTACGGGCGATTATCGTTGCTACGACCTTTCACTTACTGAATCAAATCCGGTGAAATGTCCAGATTTAGCGGTAGCCGCAGAGATGGAAAAGTTGATTTGTGAGGTGAAAAGCGATGGAGATACCATAGGTGGCATCATCTCTTGCGTGGTGAAAGGATGTCCTGCAGGACTTGGCAATCCGGAGTTTGGCAAGTTGCACGCACAGCTTGGAGCCGCCATGTTGGGAATAAACGCAGTGAAAGGATTTGAGTATGGTGAGGGATTTGCCGGAGTCGTTGATCGCGGGTCGCAGCAAAACGACCGTTTCGAGTGCGTTGACGGCAAAATAACCACCGCAACAAATCACAGTGGCGGCATACAGGGCGGCATAAGCAATGGTCAGGATATCTATTTCCGTGTGGCATTCAAACCTGTTGCCACCATTCTTACAGAACAAACCACAGTGGACAAGGACGGAAATCCCGCACTGCTTACTGTTAAAGGGCGTCACGATCCTTGTGTACTGCCGAGAGCTGTACCGATAGTGGAAGCTATGGCAGCCATAACCATACTCGACGCTTATCTGTGTGGCAAGGCGGCACGGTTGTAAATGTAGGGCTTACAAAACAGGGAGCACAAATAAAGATATGCCCCAATGGACATTTCCCTTTCCGATTCGCACGGAATATGATGTTCATTGGGGCATTGCTGTTATTGAAGGTTGGTTCTGAAAATCCCATCGTAACAATATGACAGAATACTAAGGGTTGCGTCTTGCCATTTTGCGGTCTCTTTTCGGTACGATTTGTCTGTTCGTTCAATCGTATAGCTCGCACTTTCATTCACTCGCAGACAAATTGCCCTCAATAATAGCTTTGCAAATAAGACAAAGCCAGTTTTTTAGAACCCACCTAAAGTGATTATTCTTTATCTCCACCTATACGGGGTGGCATATAGGAAGCGATTGTTGTTGGTTTTCAGAAGTATGAAGTGATTCGCTAATGTGGATTATTCCTCTTCTTCGGCACTGCGGAGTATGATGCTTGTGGCACCGATTGTGAACAAAGTACCGTCGGATATAACCCTATGTTCCCTGTTACCTAAAATTTCATTGTCAACGAATGTTCCGGTGTTGCTTGGTCCGTCACGAAGAACATACTTCAATTTTCCTTTCTTGTCGCGGCTGACCGTTATCATGCAATGGTGTATGTCTATGCTCGGGTCGTTTGTTTCTATAGGAGCAGTCAGCGTGCATCCTTTCATGTAGCGGCCTATTGTATTGTCGCCAAGGCGCAACGGAATAACTTGTTTGTAGTGGAATACGTTTTCTATAACCACGATTGAGCCATAGCCCAGCTCATTGGCGCGTTCATCAATCTTTTGGTTTTCTTCCTTCTGAGTGGCACGTAGCTTGGAAACGCCCATGCGTATGCCAAACTCTTTACTGCAATTTGGACATTGGAAAACGAGCGACTGCCCGGCTTCGTACTTTGTTTCATCAAAAGTGATGAACCCTTCACACTTAGGACAACGTACTCTTTTCATTTCTTTTTGTAAATCCAAGACTGCTCAAAATACTCGCCGTCTCTCAGTTTCCGCAACTCTTTTTGAGCGGTATCCTCGTCTTTATAGTGACCGTATACCACCCTTACTACATGATTGTGCTCGTATGTATATGCTTGGTCGTAACCTTCAGAGTGTAGCTTGTCTACATAGGCATCGGCATTGTTACGTGGTACATGACTGGCCAGTACTATGCAGTAGTCTTTTTTTGCGGGTTTTATAGCAATACTATCTGACCTTTTCGATGAAACTACATCTGTCTGATTTGCAGTTTCTTCCGTTTTTGTTTGCTCAACCGAGGCAGTAGTGTCAGCTACTGTTGTAGACACTCTTGTAACCTTGATATCCAAAGTCTTGTCTTTGTCCGGTGCAATAGTATTTGAAACGGCTCCCATAAACTCGCTTTTCTGCACCTCATTCATAGAAAAAGCATTGCTATTGCTGTTGCTTACCGGTGTGGTGAATATGAAAAACGCAGTTATGGCGGCAGCTATGGCAACAGCATTGCGTACCCAAGCCACCTTAATCTTTATAGTATCGTCGTCGTTTTTGTCTTCAACAGACGTTTCAGTATGTTCTGTTTCGGTCTTTTCTACTCCGTCAATGGGCATCGGCAACACACAGGGAATCACGTTGTTGTCGGCAACTTTCGGTGTGGTTTCAACAGAACCACCAGCCAAAGGCTTCATTTCAAACGAACTGAGACCGTAAAGCGACGGAGTAAGTATTCCTGCTTCGCACGGTTCAAACACATAGTTTCCGTCCTCATTCACGCTGAGTGTGCCAATATCGTTCAGCTCGTACTGTCCCTCATTCTCAAGCCGTTGCTTCAGTTCGTTGACTTCTTCCTCTATACGTAGCAAAGCCTCAGGATAGCTTATGTCGTAGGCTTCTATATAGGATTGAGCAAGCAGAGAATCGTTTAGTTTGAGTTGCGGATTAAAGCCGAGAGTGCGCAACGGGGGCAGGAAAAGTCCATCCGTTGCGTCATAGCGCGCGGCGACGTGATGTGCCATAAAGCCCCCTAAGCCAGGGACTATGACGCAATCGTTGTCGAGAAGCAGTATCTCTATGTGTCTGTTTAGTTCAATCACGGTGCAAAATTACTCGTTTTTTGCGACATAAGCAAGCAAAACATGCAGTAACTGTACAGACGACACGATATGAAAAGAGCCGTCTCAGTCATAAGCAGGGACGGCTCTTTACCTATAAAGTATGTGGTTTTCTCAACCTTTACTTCTCAATTCCGCGGTTGGTAAGCGTTGCCTCAAGCAGTACGCGATACTTTGCAAACTGATTGCCGGTAAGGATATAGTTCATGTACTTAAGATCCTTAGCCACAGCCTTGTCCACCAGTGCTTTTCTCTCATCGTTCTGTGCGTGTGCAGCTACCATCATCTCTCCGCAGAATGTGTGATGTACGTCAGCCACGCTTTCCATCTGGTCCATCGTAAGACCCAGAGCTTCGCCGAGTTTGCGGATGTTGACGCTCAAGTCGTATGCCTCAACGTTGTTTACTTCGGCAACTTTCTCTTCCTCTGCAAATGTCATAGTCATGCTAAGCATTGCAACTACTGTCAAAAACAATCTTTTCATCTTTGTTACCCTTTCTTCTTACTTTAAAAACTACTAACCTAAATGTTATCCTTTTGTCTTTTTGACGTTGCAAAGATACTGCCTTTATAAAGTCTGACAATGGATTTATGTCGACTGTGTGCGCAAACAGTCCGCTTTATTGACATAAATCAAAACTTACAACATTCAGTAACACTATTGAAAACATCCTAATGATGAAATGACATGTCCATAGGCGAAAAGCTCTATTCGACAGTATTTTGCGACTGGATTTAGGTCTTTCAGACTGTGTGTTAGCATCTCGTCGCCGAAAGTTTTGACTGATAGTATATAGTTATAGCGTACATTATATATTCAATTTTCGGATTTAGGGCGGTCCTAAAAAGACTTCCGCAAGCTCGTGCCAACATACACGAACCTGCGGAAGTCTCTGTCGTTTGTGAGGCTTGTAGCCTCAGTTGTTAAAGTTTAGCGTACTATGCGCTTAACAGTCTTGCCGCCTTCCTTCACGATGTACAGGCCGGGACGCAGTTGTGACTCTGGCACTTCGCATCCAGAAAGGTCGTAGTATTTCTTTGTGTTCATGGACTTGTCGGTCTTCGTTGCTTCGATGCCGGCGATTTCGGATGGAATGTTGATGGCTGCGGAGTTGGCCACACGGCAGTTTGTGGCATCGTTCTTGTCGTATCCGAAGATGTAGGCGTATATCTGCATGTTCTCGCGCTTGTAGTCGTCGCGCAGGTTGAGGCTGCATGTGTAGTCATATTCGTCACCGTTCCACACAATCTCTTCGCCCCAGACATTGTTTATGGAGCGGTTCACGTGCTGTTGTATGTAATTGGCTCCAGCGCCAGCCTGACTGCGTGCTGCGATGTTGTTCTCCACAAGCGTAACCACGATGCGTGGGTTGCCAGAGGTGATGTCGGTCTTGGAGCGTTCGCCCTTTACACGCACATTGAGCTGCTTGTCGTTGGTACTGTCGAGTTCGGCTGTGATGTCGAGCGAAACAAATGCCGGCTCGGCCATGCAGTAGTCGATGTACAGCTCGGCCTCCGACTGTGTCGATGGGCATATCACTGCCGTGGAACCGCCGAACGGCACACGGTCAATCATAAGTGCAGGGGCGTATGTGGAGCCGGAATTGAAGAACCACAGGTAGTCAGCGTCGTAGGTTGTGGTGAGCCAGTCGGTGAAGTAGCCCGAGTGGTGGCACACGATATTGAGTCTGTCTCCATACTTGCCACTTTCCAGGATGTTGTGTAGAATGTTGGCCATGCGCGGACAGTTGGAGCACTCCTCGGTGGTGAACTCCTCAAGGAGTACATTGCGTGTGTAGTCGTGCCTTACCACCGATATGCTGTCGCTCAGGGTGTTGTCGTCCATGTTCTCGTCGTCGCCCTCGTTGAGCTTGGTCAGCGTCACCGTAACCAAGTGCTTGTCGGGTGTGGCTTCGGTGATGGCCGGGCGCACCGTAAACTCCACTGTTTTCTCCTCGTCGTAGGCAAGAGTGGTGTCGATGTGAGTAGTGCAAGGTTCGTCTATACCGTCTACAGTGGTGGTGAAGTCAAAGCCAGTCACGGTTTGCGTGGCTTTGTTGCGCACGGTGGCTTTCACATTCAGGGTGCCTTTGTCGCACACAAACACATTTTGAAGGCTTATCGACTTCAGTGCAAGATTGAGCCTGGGCAGATTGTCGCCAAACACGAGAGCCTCGATGCTGAGCACACCTTCGGCACTGCGGTCCAGCCAGTCATTGTCGTCAATCTTTGCGTAGAATCCGCCCGGCTGTCCTGGGGTCACGATAGAAAGTCCATAGGCCGAACTCTTCTGGTGGTAGGAGTAGCCTATAAAGAGACTGTCGGTCATGTTGGTCGGTATAGTGTAGGGCTGTTTCAGTCCAATCTTGTTCCATCCTTTCTTTATGTCAGCCTTGGTCAGGCTGCCCTCGGCAAGGTTTTCGCCGTTGAGTGAGGAGCGCACCCACACCACAACGCTGTCGATGTTGAGCTTCGACACCAGTCCGGCGTTGATGGAATCAATGTGGCAGTTGGCGTAGGTTTTCATCTCCTTTGACGACAAGCCGATGGCTCCCGACACCCAGATGTCCTTCTTGGATGAACCTACGGTGCCTGCTGATGCCAACCGTCCGTTGCAGTAGCCCAGTTTAAGTCCGTTTACCTCCTGCGCCGCTGTTGTGGAGAGTGCGCAGATGAAGGCTAAAAGTGAAAGCAAAGTCTTTTTCATTATGCTAATATGTATAGGGTGATTCTATAAATTACCACCATAATTTTGTTTAATGTTGGGTGATTTACGTTTTGTTTTGTTCCACAAATAAAAAAGCGAGGGAACAGCGGCGTGGCTTATGTGGCTCGCCCCTGTTCCCTTTGGCTTTATTTTATGTTATTTGCGCATAACCTTAGTGGTGGTGCAAGTGCCGTCGGCATATACCGTGCGCACTATGTTGATGCCCTTGTTTGGTGTGGTCAGCAGTTTGCCAGTCAGGTCATAGGTCTCTTGGCGCACCACTTGTTTGCCATTGGCAGCATTAGTTGTGGTCACGCGTTCGATGCCTGTCTGGGCGTTATCCCATGCCTCCTTGGTCCACACAAACACGTCGTCGAGCTTCACGAGCCAGTTGCCTGTGCAGTCGTGGTGACGGAACACGGCGACGATGGTCTTGCCGGCATACGGGGTGAGGTCGATGTGGTTGAACGACCATGTGTCAACCTTTGTCGAGTCGAGCGTCTCCGAGAACACTGCGGTCAGGTTGTCCAGGTTGTTGGGGTCGGACACCTCTTCCTCTGTGGCAATGTACACGCTGTAGTGGTCGCCAGCGCGGCGCTTGCTCTGCTCGGCTGCATACCAGCTCAGCTCTGCTCCGTCAGCAGGCACTTCGATGAGCGGCGAGAAGGCGTAGTTGTTGGGCGTGATGTCGCCGTTGTAGTAGCTATATGAGGCCGAACCGAGACACTGCTTGCCGCTGTGGCAATATTCGGGGTAGTCGCCTCCGAAGAGGTTGTAGCCCAGGTTCCAGCCCTCGCCGTCCTTGTCGGCGTCGTAGGTTGACCAGCCGTAGGCGTCGTCCTCAAAGTCGCCAACGAGGATGTAGCCCTCCGAGCTCTTTGCCACGCCAGTGCAAGCCACCTTGAAGTCGCCGGCATTGGTCTTTATGGTCAGCGAGTCGCTGTATTCGCCCGATGCCGTTGGATAGAACCACAGTGTGACGTCGAGAGTCTTACCGAACTGTGCGCTGTCGGTCGGCACGATGCCGTAGAATGCTCCAGCACTTTGGATGTCAGTCACCTTGAGCGGTTTGCTGCCAATGTTGTTGAGCGTCACTGTGGCCGTGGTGTAGCGGTTGTAGCCCACGAAGGTTGAGTCGAACGTCACCTCGTCGCTTACCAGTTCGGCGTTGTGTTCCTCAAAGTCCATTATCTTGAGCTTCAGGTTGCGTATGGCCATGCGGTCTTCACCGTCATACTTAGAGTCGCCGTTCTGTGTGTACATGAACTTGATGTAGTGGCTTCCGGGTATGCACTGCAAGTAAGATGCCCAGAACTCGTCAGACTCGAACACTGCCTTTGACCCTGCGTCGGCGTTGCGGCCGTAAACGCTCTTGGAGCCTGTGGTCATCGGGTGGCTAATCTCTATCGAGCCATAGTCGGTGGTGTACCAGTTGTCGGCCTCTGTTGGTTCCATGGCATCGAAGTCGCCGTCCCACGAGAGTATGCCAATCTTGCCTTCAGGCACGGTGAACGATGCAGTGAACGATGCAGTGTTATATTCGGTGTCGGTCACCTTGGCCGTCGAGTTGTAGGCCGCGCCGTTCTCCACGAGGAATGGGTGGCTAGCGTCGGTGGTGAAGGTGAAGTCGCCGTCGGCCACGATGCTCTGGTAGTCGGGCATGTCGCGCACCAACGCCTTCAGCGTCACGTTGTATATTCCTGCGTTGGTCTCAATGACTGCCGTGGCTGCATAGTCGCCGGCCTTTGTGGCCGACATTTCAACAGGCAGAGTGAGCGTCTGCATGGTGGCAACTCCGGCGGTGTTTGGATTGACAGTGAACACCTGGTCGCCTTCGATGGTCACATCCGTAACCTTCAAAGGATTCTTGCCCTTGTTCACGAGGGTTATCGTGCCTGTGCCAGCGGCCGGCGCGTCGTCTTCCACGATGAATTGTCCGAGGTCAACAGCAGGCGTCTTCAGCTCGGCTGCGTCGTCGGCCAGGTCGGAAAGTTCCAAATTGAGGTCGTACACGTAGAGGCGGTTGTTTGGGTCGCCCGAGTAATAGTAGCCGTCATACTGGAAGCGAACCTCGTGGTCGCCGGGGGCGAACTCCACCTTGTCCGACATGTCCTCGTTGGCTCCACTAAACGCTGAGTAGGCTGTGCCGTTGTCGTCAACAAACACGCCACCGGCGTTGTAGTAATAATAGTTGGAGTTGTTGCTCACGCCCTTCCACGAGAAGGTGCCGAGCTTGCCCTCAGGCACGGTGAACTTGACATACAGCTTCGACGATGCCCCGCTGTAGCCCTTGGTGTCGGATGCGGCCACAATGGTGCCATCAGCAAGAGTGTCAACCACAAAGGGATAGTCGATGTCGGTGGTCAGGGTTAGGTCGCCGCCCTTCACCGCTCCCGAATAATCGGGATAAGGAGTGACGCTGCCGGCCAACTGCACCATGAGCGGATCGGCGTCCTCGCCCTCCCATTCTATGGTGGAGATGCCCTCGTAGTCGCCCTTGTTGGTGCCCTTGAACGCCACATTGAACTTTTGCACGCTCTGTCCGGCCAAAGTACCCGACACGGGGTTCACTGTGAACGCGTCGTTGTCGCCCTCGGTCTCAATGGCGAAGTCGGTGGCGTCGTTGCCGAGGTTGGCTATGGCGAACGTCTTGCTTACTGGATAGTTGGGGAATGTTGAGCCAACATTAACCATACCCGTGAGAGCCACGAGTTTGGCTCCTGCCGATGGCTTCTGTATGTATATGCGCTTGAAGGCCTCCTGAGAGCCGTAGCTCTGGCTGCCGTCGGGCGAATACATGATTGCGCACACGGCTTGGTCGGTGGTGATACGGTCGAAGTCGCCCTCTACTTTGAACACCAATTCATTGTCGGGAGCGAGTGTGCCTTTCTCGTCGATGGTACCGCACATCAGCACTGCGGGGTATGTTCCCCAGAAGTCGCCGCAAACTGTGGCTTCGGCAAAGCTTGACTTGGTGGGCACTGTGATGGTCTTCTTTGCGGCATCGTATGTGCCAGAGAAAGCGCAGTCATGGGCTGGCGACCACGATGTGGGGTCGTAGAGGTTGAAGAAGTTGGTGAATGTCACCTTGGTGCCGTCGATGGCAATACCAATGTTGTATGGAAGAACGTCGCCGCCGTCACTGACAAACGAGCGGTCGCTGTAGTACGACTGCGCCACAGTGAAGTAATCAACGGTGTCAACAGCCTCTCCAACTCTGCTGAGCTGTTTGCCCATGCGAGCCTTGGCCGCTTGCAGACGGCTGCTCTCTACAGGCTTTCCTTCCGATTGGTTCTTCTTGGCAAGCTCCTGTAGCAGACTTGGGTCAAACTGCTTTTGGAGTGAGAGTGGGTTGAACGTCTTGGGCATTTCAACCTTCTGGGCTTTCGCCTTAAGCGCCTCTGCGGAAATCACCTTCTGGGTGGCCGTGGAGGTTTGGGCTGTTGCCATCATGCTGCCGCCAAACAGCAGCGAAAGAAAGAACAGATTTCTCATAAGCTTTCTCTTTGTTTAATGTTAATGTATTGTGTGTTGTCGTATGTTATCCGCTTTTATTGCGTTTCCGATTGCAAAATTACGCAGTCAAACCTGTTTAGTCAACATAAAGACACGGTTTTGGTGTAGACATAGACATATTGATGCAATAATGGCTAAGTTGCTGTCATAAAGCGCATTATTACGGTTTTGCCATGTGTTAATATATAGACAACCACTCTTTTTGTGGTAAAATCGGCGTTTGGAGGGCTGAAAAACTTTCTATCTGTAACTACAGATGACTATAAAAAGAAAAGATAGAAGTGCGATTAGAATGTGCGCATAAAGTCGTCAAGCGTGCCATAGTCGTCGTCGAGCTGCATCTTCTTTTTCTTCAACCTGTACTTTCTTGTGCGCAGTGTCGAGTCGGTAGTGTTGAGAAGCAGGCTTTGATCTTGCGAGCCTACGCCGAGTTTCAGCAGACAACAGAGGCAGAGGTCGCCTGGAGTCAGTTCGCCAAACCGTTGTCTAAGCCGTTCCACGAAGTTGTCGTAGCACAGGTTTGTGGAGTCTATCAGGTTTTGCATCTCGTCGGCTGAGAGGGCTATCGACTTTGCAGAGGCAATCTTCTTGGCCTCGTTCATGCGTCGTATATTCTCGATTTTGCGTATCACGTCGTTGGTGTGCAGTATACTTTCCTTCAGTCCGCGCTGCTGCTGGCGCAGTTCGATGAGCTGTTCGTCCTTGTCGTTAAGGCTTGTGAGCAGTTCCATCTCCTTGTCCTGTGCCTCCTGTTTGGTTTGCATCAGTTGCAGTCCGCGCTCCTTTACCAACGCAAGGCTTTGTGCGAGCAGGTCGTCCTTCATGCGCAGTGCATCCTTAGTGCGTCGGCGGTAGCGCTGGTGTATGTACAGAGCACCTATACCAACGGCTGCAAGCACTGCCATAAGCGCAATGCTCAGTGCCGTCTTGCGCTGACTGTCAAGAGCGTAGTGGTCGCGCTCGGTCTGCATCAAAGTGTAGTTGTAGCGTCGCTCATACTGTGCGAGGGCCAGTTTGCGGTCTTCGTCATACTGCGAGTCTACGCACGCCTCAAAGCGTCGGCGGTATTCGATAGCCTCCTTAAGCCGTCCGGAGCGTTCGGCAATCATTGACAGCTCGTCGTAGTATGTGGCTTTTTCATAGAAACGCTTGTCCATCCGTGCGGAATCGACATATATCTTGGCCGAATCGAGCTGCCCGAGGAAGATCAGGCAACGTCCCTTCATGCTGAGCAGAGCCTTGTCAATAGTCTTGTTGGCAGCTATGGCTTTTTCGAGATATTGCAGCGTGCGCTTGTGGTCGCCCGCCATCTCGTAGGTTGATCCCTTGCCCTTGAGCAACCATCCGATGTTGTCGGCATGACTCTTTCTTGACAGTGCAATAGCCTTGTCAAACGTGTGTTGAGCCTTGTCGAAGTCGAAGGCAAACGTGTAGCACCAAGCCTTGATGCCAAGCACCTGCGCCATCCATTTGTCGTCATGGAGTTTTGCGGCATAGCTCTCCGCCTTTGTCGCCTTGGCAATTCCGTCGGTGTAGGGCGGCTCCACCTTGAGCAGCCATCCCCACCGAGCATAGGCTATGCTTAGCAGCCAGTAGTTGTCTGAGCTTTTCAGGAGGTTGACTGCTTTGACGTAACATGGCAGTGCCTTGTCGTCTTCCGTAAGCTTTTCATAGGCGTAGCCAGCGCTTATCAGGGCTGTGGCGTGCATCTGCGGCGACGCTTTGTCGAAACCTTGCTCCACGGCCATGACCAAAGAGTCTGTTTCGGGAGTATGGTTGCTGTGATAGAAGTAGGCAAGACGGAGCACTCCATAGCGCAAGCGCTCGTCGTCGGAGAAGTCTGCGGTGCTGTCCACCTTGGTGTAAAATGCTATGGCTGAGTCTTTGTGGCATACGGCTTCGCACAGTTTCTCGTCGGAGAGCACAGCCCAACCGTTGCTCTTGCCGCACGACGACAGGAGCAGAATGGCGAACAACGCCGAAAGAACATACCACAAACGCCTTGTCAATGTCATATTCTACCTTGTACTAAGTGATGTTCAAAGAATAACTTCCACAAGTTTGCAGATGCACATTCTGTAGTTTTCACGCCCTGTCTTTGGTCGTTTTTGCGACTTCTTTTCAGTCACATAGCCCGCTATGCTCCTTCAAAGAAGCCGGCAAAACCGCCTAAAAATACAGGGTGAACTTGAGGGACTTATTCTTTTTATATTACTAACCTTATGCAAAGGTAACACTTTTTTGTGTATATTCACTCTGTTATGAAGTGTGGATTGTCTTTTGCAGAGAAAGGGGGTGTGGCGGTAGCGTTCGAAAAACAGTCTGCGCGACCCTTTTAAACAGCATCTATGTAACGAAGAAAGGCAGCACCGCAACTCTTTGGTTACGGCACTGCCATTTTTTCTTGTTTCTTAAAAAGCTTGCGCCTTAGGCGTGGTCACAAGACCGCAACCGAGGGATTATGCCTCAGCAGGAGCCTCTGTCTCAGCGGCAGGAGCAGCCTCGCCCTCTGCTGCAGCCTCAGCAGCTGCAGCCTCAGCGGCCTTCTTTGCCTCTTCCTCTGCTTTAGCAGCAGCGATAGCGGCTTTCTTTTCAGCTACCTTCTTTGCGATGTCTTCGTTGATCTTCTTCTCAGCTTCAATCTCCTTGTCGTAAGCTTCCTTCTTAGCCTTAGCCTCGCTTGCGCGTACAGCGTCCAGACCTTTCTCCTTGTCGGCCTTCCAAGCGTCGAAGCGCTTCTGTGCTTCAGCCTCGTCGAATGCGCCCTTCTTAACACCGCCGCGGAGGTGCTTCATCAGGTAAACGCCCTCTTTGCTGAGGATGTTGCGTACTGTATCAGTGGGCTGTGCGCCAGTTTCCACCCAATAGAGTGCGCGCTCGAAATTCAAATCTACCGTGGCAGGATTGGTGTTGGGGTTGTAAGTACCAATCTTCTCAGTAAATCTACCATCACGTGGTGCTCTTGAATCAGCGATAACGATACGGTAGAACGCATAGCTCTTGCGTCCGCCGCGCTGAAGTCTGATTTTTGTTGCCATTTGTTTTAAATGCTTTTTGTTTAATTAGGTTTGAATTGTGCTGCCATCTCGTGACAGCGGCTGCAAAGGTAATGCTTTTTTACGGTTTAGGTCGGCCGATTCTTGTCTTATTATTATTTTTTAACAAGAGTGATGCCGGCTTGCAGACCGTTTACGTTCTTCATCAGCGATACGATGGTGCTCAGACTGGAGCTGCCCGATGCGCTTCCGATGGTCTTGGCCATGGTGAGCAGCTTGGATGCGTCGGTCACAAACATGAGTTTGCTGCTGCTTACTTGGGTGGTCAGCGAGATGGTTTTCACTCCAAGATAGGTGAGGCAGAGCTTAGAATCCTTGATCTGCCACTTGCCACTCGACGTTTTTGAACCGAGAGTCTGGCTGAATGTACCGTCTTCGTTGAACGTCATCTTCAGCGCACCTGGCTTGATGCCATACTTGGTGAGCTGTGTTTGCATCTTAGACTCAATCTTTTTTGCTGCTATCGACGCTCCTGCTTTGGTCAGCAGGTTGTCCGACTGGAACACGATAGCCGGTTCGGAGTATTCCCATGTGCCTACAATGCTGCTTTGGTCAGCCTGCTTTGACTTTGAGAATACCGACGTGATACCGGAAAGCAAGTCGCTACTTGATGTACCGGTGGCAGAGCTTGCCACAGAACCGAGGATGTCACCCAGACTTTGCGCATTTGCGCTTGCGCCGCACATGAACATGAGGCACAGTGCAGCCAATTTGATTTTCTTCATCTTTTTATCCTTTTGTTTATAGACTATACGTTTCTTGCGTAATGTTTCCGTTCTTTTGTCCTCTGCCTTGCTTATGCGCGATACATATATATATAAAGGTATAGGACTTTTTGTGCGTGCAAAATTACATTTTTGTAATTGATTTGCAAAGGACAGTGGTCTAATTTTGGTTAAGGTGGATTCTATAAAGGGGAAATTTTTGGAATCCTCCTTAAACCTTTTACGCTGATGTGCGTCATAGGAACAGTTGCAACTTACAGAGAAACAATATAATTTGTGGTTTAACATACTTAAAACTAAAGAGGAGACATGAACATGAAAAGGATGATATTGGCCCTGTCGGCCACGATAATGATGAGTGTTGCGGCAATGGCACAAGACGACGGCCAGCAGAACAAGGGTGGCAACGACCGTAAACCCGATATGACGGAGATGGTGAAGAAGCGCACCAATGAAACTGTGTCGAAGTATAAACTGGACGACGAGCAGGCAAAGAAACTGCTGGAACTCAACACCAAGTATGCCAAGGAGATGGGTCCGGGCATGAGACGGGGCGGTCCACGTGGCGGAAAAGACCGCAAGGCACAGGGCGAAAAGCGTCCTGAGATGACCGAGGAACAGAAGACCAAGATGGAAGAGGGTCGCAAGAAGATGGAGGAGCGCATGAATGCTTACAACACTGAACTGAAAGCGATACTCTCCGACGAGCAATACAAGAGCTATTCGGCCGATATGCAGAAGCGTGCAGCAGAAAGACCGCGTCCGGAGCGTAAATAATGTCTGCGGAACTGCTATGAAATACGGCGGAAATGCGGTCTGAAAACCGACTTGCAAATCTGCCGTTGACAACTTGAATAGGGCGGTCTTTTAAGGTGGAGGAAAAGGATTTATTCGGACGACAGGGGCGGAGAGCATGGCTTTCCGCCCTTTTCCTTTACCGCAATCGGGCGTTTTAACCATGCATAGATTCGCCGTTTTTTTTCGTACAAATCATTCTGTTTTTGAAAGCTAAAAATATGCCTTTGCAAGTATCTGACGGCTAATGGGTTGCAAAAGTGCCCCGTTTACGCATCGTAAATGCCTCATTTACGACCCGTAACTGTGCCATTTACGATGTCTAAGTGGCACATTTACGACTCGCAAGTGGCACGGTGGCTCTAAAGAGTTAGATTTTTGAAAATAAAATGGCCTTGCCTTTCTGTTTGCATGTTTATACTTCAGATTTGCTTTCAAATGCTACGTTTTTGCAGAAAAACACTTCATTTTGTTTGTTTTTATGCGATAATTTCCTATCTTTGCATAGGATAGACTGCGCTCGGCGATTGAAAGCAAACTTTCATTGCACTCGCTTGTACTATCTTTACCAAAGAAATAGATTGTAGAAATACCTTTGCGGTATCAGTGGCTACGGCGGAGCGCCGCCAGAAACGTAGCGTTAGTGAGCGGATTCGTTAATTTTCATTGGACGAATGTCCGTCTGTGATAGAAAAGAAATAGGATTATACCTTTTTAGGGTGGTTCTATAAATTTGCTTTGGCAGATTGTGAGTCTATTTTTCGTGGGCAATGTGTCTGTGAGTGAAAGAGTATAGCGAGCTATACGACTGAACGAACAGACAGATTGGACCGAACAGAGACCGCAAGATGACAAAACGTAAGCATCCAGTATTAAACAAAATTACGGTGGTAATTTATAGAACCACCCTTTATATAGCAAACAACCAAAAAAAGAAAAGAAAAAATGAATGCAGCGAAAGTTGTGGAGGAGCTGAAAGTTAGGTTCCCCAATGAGCCTGAGTACATCCAGGCCGTAAGCCAAGTACTGCCCACTATTGAGGAGGAGTACAACAAGCATCCGGAGTTTGAAAAGGCAAACCTTGTGGAGCGCCTGTGCATTCCGGACCGCGTAATCGAGTTCCGTGTGACATGGGTGGACGACAAAGGCAACGTGCACACCAACATGGGTTATCGCATACAGCACAACAATGTGATTGGCCCGTACAAGGGAGGTATCCGTTTCCACTCGTCGGTGAACCTCGGAATCCTCAAGTTTCTCGCTTTCGAGCAGACATTCAAGAACTCGCTGACCACTCTGCCCATGGGTGGTGCAAAGGGAGGCTCTGACTTCTCGCCGCGCGGCAAGAGCGACGCCGAGGTGATGCGCTTCTGCCAGGCTTTCATGAGCGAGCTTTACCGCCACATCGGTCCCGACGTTGACGTTCCCGCTGGCGACATCGGCGTTGGCGGACGTGAGGTTGGCTACATGTTCGGCCAGTACAAGAAGCTCACCCACGAGTGGAGCGGTGTGCTCACTGGCAAGGGCCGTGAGTTTGGCGGATCGCTCATCCGTCCTGAGGCCACTGGCTATGGCACTGTCTACTTCCTCACCTCAATGCTCGCCACACGCGGCATCGAACTGAAGGGCAAGAGCGTGCTCATCTCTGGTTCGGGCAACGTGGCACAGTATGCCGCCGAGAAGTGCATCGAGCTGGGCGCAAAGGTGCTCACACTCTCTGATTCCGACGGTTATATCTATGACCCGGACGGCATCGACCGTGCCAAGCTCGACTATGTGATGGAGCTGAAGAACGTGGAGCGCGGACGCATCAAGGAGTATGCCGACGAGTATCCCTCGGCTGTTTACCACGCAGGCCAGCGTCCTTGGGGCGAGAAGGCCGACATCGCTCTTCCTTGCGCTACGCAGAACGAGATTGATGGCGACGAGGCAAAGACACTTGTTGCCAACGGCGTAATCGCCGTGGCCGAGGGTGCCAACATGCCTTCGATGCCCGAGGCTATAAAGACATTCCAGGATGCCAAGTTGCTCTATGCTCCTGGAAAGGCTTCCAACGCCGGCGGCGTGGCCGTGTCGGGTCTTGAGATGAGCCAGAACTCGGAGCGTCTCAGCTGGACAGCCGAGGAGGTGGACAACCGCCTGAAGCTCATCATGGAAGACATACACACCAACTGCGTGAAGTATGGCACCGCTCCCGACGGCTACATCAACTACGTGAAGGGTGCCAACGTGGCCGGATTCATGAAGGTTGCCAAGGCCATGATGGCTCAAGGCATCGTGTAAGCCGAGCAAAACCTACTGTATAATAATGTTGACGCCCACTCCGATGGTTTCGGGGTGGGCATCGTCTATGTGTAATATGGTTTGTTATCTGACAACCTTGGTGTTGTCCATGATGTATACACCGTGTTTCAGGTTGCCGTTGGCGTTTGTGATGTCGGCGGGCTTGCCCTCAATGGTGTAAACAGTGGCGTTGGGAGTCTTGTCCGCACTGTTCACGCTGGCTATGTCGGTCAGTTCCTCAACCGAATTGGCAAAGCCGATGTGGCTGATGACCGAAGTACCTGTTGTGGAGGTCAGTCCAAAGATGGTAGAGCCTTGCGACACGTTCCAGATATCGCCCTTGCAGTTGTCGTCAATGTTCGACTTGGTTATGTCCCAAGCCACCAGAAGCTCGTCGCCCACAGTCCTTGCCACATCAGGCGCCACTTGTGAGCCTCGGTTCTTGCCGTTAAGCCACCAGAGATAGCTCTTGCCCGTGCCCGTGGAAAGGTTGGTTCCCCGCACCACAAGATACTTTTGACTGGCCTTTACTGTGTAGTCCGTGTTTTGCCAGTCCAGCGTCAGGCACATGTTGTTGCTGCCAGTTCCGCAGTTAACCGTAATCTTGTTTGCCTCGGTGTCGTAGCTTATCTTGTTCTGCGCCACACGTCCGGCATCGCCTGTCTTCCAGTCTGTGGCCACAAACTTGTAGGCGTTGCCTTCATACTTGTTCAGTAAGCGCAGATAGTAAAGTCCTGGAGCAAGGGTATTGCCACTTGCGGTCAGGCGGAATGTAATCTTCTCCTTGGTGGTCTTGTCTGCGTTTCGCAGCATTTCCTCAGGCACTCCAAACTCAATGTTGTAGAAACCGTTGTCGTCGGCTGTCTTGTATGTCGCAGGAATTACCACCGTGGTCAGCTCCTTGCCGTCAATGGTGATGGTTGCCGTGCGTCCCTTGTCGGCAGTGGTGAATCGGCACATGATGGATATGCTGTCGGTTCGGCCGCTCGGGTTGGCCAGAGTGTACTCCATGTATCCGCCCTTCTGCGCGTCGCGGTAATACTCTCCCTGATAGCTGCCTGTGTTGGAGTCTGACGAGTATGCCACGTCGTGTCCGGCTTCGCTCTGCTGTTCGCCCGGAGCTACGAAGTCCAAAGTGCGTGCCACGAGTGCCGCCTCAATGGCATCGGCGCGCCCCATGTCGCTTGCAGCATAGTTTTCTGCCGTCTGCTGATACCAATAGCAGTTGTAGCGGGCGTGGTGGATGGTGTAGAAAGGCACGAGCTTCAGCTTGTTCCATCGTCCCTTGTTCTGTTCGTCGCTTGCGTCTATGCTGAAGTGGCATGGCTCGTCGGTGGCGGCGATACGCTTTAGTACATTCTCTCGCTCACCTATCAGCAGCGGCGAGCTTGACAGCGACAACCGCTTGGCCATTGAGCCTGGCGCATGGTCCATGCGGCCTTCGCCGCCATACTCGTTTTGCAGCGCCTCATATTGCAGTCCGGTCTTTGTGGCTTCCTCTTCGCTGCTCGCAGTGGTCTTTGCGGCCAGGAGTATTGGGCCGTATTTGAATGCGATATAGTCGGTGTAGTTGGGGCAAACCTCGTAGCGGAGCTGCATGGGCAGGGTTATTTCAACCACATCGCCGGCGTTCCACGAGCGCGACACGGTGACATAGCTGGCCTTGCCCGCCGTTACAGGAGCATCAACCGCCGTACCGTTCACCTTCACTGCATAGCCTTCGCCAGCCCAATGCGGATGGCGAATGGCCAAATCGAACGTTCCAGCCTTGTCAATCGTTATCTTCGAGGTTTGCGAGTAGGGGAAATCTGTCTCCTGAGTCAGTGCGAAAATATCGTCGTTCAGCTTGGATGCGGTGAAGAGGTTGACGTATAGCGTCTTGCTGTCCTCGGAGTGGGTGTAGATGAAGTGGCCGTATTTGGAGTGGTTCTCCATGCCTGTACCCACGCAACACCACATTGCCTGGTTCACTTGCGAGTATATGCGGTAGCCCTGTGGGCGCAATGTGGTGAAATAGACGTAGCCTCCGGTCTGCGGATCTTGGGTGGAGAGTATGTGGTTCCACATTGTAGCCTCGTAGAAGTCGGCATATTTGGCGTCGTGTGTCTCGTCGAAAAGGTCTTCCGACAACTTTAGCATGTTGTTGGAGTTGCAGCTTTCGGGTCCGTCGAGGTTGGATATGTACTGCTCCGACTTGTTTGCCGGCAGGAAGTGCTCGCTTACGCTGTTGCCGCCGATGCAGACGGTGCGGTTGCCGGCCACGTCGTCCCAGAAATTGTGGGCGGCTTTCTGATAGCTCGCCGTCGTTGAGCCACCGTCACGCAGCTCTTCTTGATAGACACGCTCAAATCCGATATACTTAGGTACTTGGGTATTGGCGTGTTTGCTGTCCAGAAACGATGCGTTGAGCGACTGCATACCGTCAATCATGGTCTGGTGACTATACTTCTTTGCCGCATCCAGATACTTCTTGTCACCAAACAGACGGTATGCGTCGGCCAGGGTCTCGTCCATGCCGCCGTGTTCCCAACCGAGAATGTCCTGCATCTGACTCGTGGAGAGGTTGCTTACCACATCGACGCTCCAGTCGCACAGCTTTTGATACAGTGTCTTTGCCAATTCACTGTCGGTGTAGAGCCATGCGTCGCGCAGTCCAGCAAGCACTTTGTGCTCGCAATACAGTGGTACCCAACCGCCATATTTCTTGAATTCGGTAAGATTGCCGGAGTAGAGTCCTGTCCATATCTGGTTTATGGGCTGTCCTCCCAAGAAACCTTTCATGCCTTTCGTGTCGTTGTCGAATGCCTTTTGGCAGTCGTCGAGCACGTTCAGCATGTAGTCCAGCCGCTCCTTTAGTTCGTTTCGCTTGGTTGCGTCGTGCTCAGCGGCGTATGCAAGAGCCAAAGCCGTCAGATAGTGACCGCCAACATGACCCTCCAACGACCAACTCGACAGTCCCCAGTTGGAGAATGTAGGGTGGCTTGTCTGCCAATTGTAGTACTTTGACGAAGAGTTAGTCGTGAGTCCTGCTTGGCGGATGAATGGGGTCAGTAGTCGGTCAACGTCATATTTCAGCAAGAGACTGGTATTTATGTCCATCGCTTTTTTGAACGGTCCGTCCAACAGAGTCACCTGTTCCAGATTGAAATGCTGCGGATAAATCTCCTGTTGCGCCATCGCTGTTTGTGCAGAAAGGCCGCAAAGCGTCAGGGCGAGCAGCGCCGCAGCTTCTTTTCGTTTAGGTTTTACCATAGATAATAAGTCGTTTTTAGTTAATTGAAAATTCATGTAGGTCAGCCTATCTTATGCAAAGATAGTGCAAATGAGTGAAAAGAAAGCAGAATTATAGAACAATCCTTGTGTGAAGTATAACAACCTTGTCGCTCCTTGTTTTTGGGATAGTCATACGGACGAATGTGGTTTGCAATACGACGGGCGTACTTTTGCAGCGTACTTTTTAACAACTAACAAAACCTGAAAAAGAACCTACTAATGGCATGCGTGCTTTCATTTACAGGAAACTGGATGCCATGGACTTATAAATACAACTAAAAAGCCGGAGCCAACGGGGTAATACCTCCGTTGGCTTCGGCTTTTTAATTCGTGTGGAAAGGCTGCTGCTGGACAGGCAGTGCCGCACTTGCATTTGTTCAGCGTTGAATTTTTGCTTATTCAGCGTGGCAGTTTCGCTTGCTCAGCGTGGCACTCGTTGTAATCAGTGCCGCCTTATCCGTATCCAGATTGGCAATTACTTGTATTCAGCCCAGCTCTTTATGTCTATATCCTCCAGCTTGACGTTGCAGAAAGCGGTGATGAAGGCCGACGCAAGACGGCTGTTGGTTATCAAAGGTACGTTGAGATCGATGGCCGCACGGCGTATCTTGTAGCCGTTGGACAGCTCTCCGGCGGTCAAGTCCTTGGGAATGTTCACTACCATGTCTATCTCATGGTTGTGCAACATATCGAGAGCCTGTGGCTGTTGCTGCTCTGAAGGCCAGTAGACAAGCGTGTTTTCAATTCCGTTCTCTGTGAGATAGCGCGACGAACCGCCTGTTGCGTATATCTTGTAGCCGTGGCTGACAAGCATACGGGCTGCATCGAGCATCTCCGCCTTTTGCTTTGCGCTACCTGTTGAGAGGAGAATGTTCTTTTCTGGGATGCGGTGGCCAACAGAAAGCATGCTCTTGAGCAGTGCGGTGCTGGTGTCGTCGCCAAGGCAACCCACCTCTCCAGTTGATGCCATATCGACTCCAAGCACAGGGTCGGCCTTTTGGAGACGGTTGAACGAGAACTGGCTGGCCTTTATACCCACATAGTCGAGGTCGAAAAGGCTCTTGTGGGGTTTCTCCACGGGCAAGCCCAGCATGACTTTCGTGGCGAGTTCTATGAGGTTAATCTTAAGAACCTTGCTGACAAACGGGAACGAACGCGACGCGCGCAGGTTGCACTCTATCACCATGATGTCGTTCTCGCGCGCCATGAACTGGATGTTGAACGGGCCGCTGATGTGCAGTTCCTTGGCAATTTTGTGGGCCACGCGCTTTATGCGGCGCACCGTTTCGCAGTAAATCTTCTGCGGCGGGAACTGTATGGTGGCGTCTCCTGAGTGGACACCGGCAAACTCGATGTGCTCGCTTATGGCATAGGCAATCACTTCACCGTCCTTTGCCACTGCGTCCATTTCTATTTCCTTGGCGTGTTCGATGAAGCGGCTCACCACAACGGGGTGGTCTTCGCTGACGTTGGCGGCCAGACGGAGGAACTTCTCAAGTTCTTCTGGGTTGGAACAAACGTTCATAGCGGCTCCGGAAAGCACATACGAAGGACGCACGAGCACCGGGAAGCCCACCTCATCGATGAAGCGGTTGATGTCATCCATTGACGTGAGCGCACTCCATGCCGGCTGGTCTATGCCGTTGCGGGTAAGCATTGACGAGAACTTGGCACGGTCTTCGGCGTTGTCTATATCCTTTGCGGATGTTCCGAGTATGGGTACGCGTTGCTCATCGAGGCGTATGGCAAGGTTGTTTGGTATCTGTCCGCCGGTAGAAACGATGACTCCGTGAGGACATTCGATGTCGATGATGTCCATGACGCGCTCAAATGTAAGCTCGTCGAAGTAGAGACGGTCGCACATGTCGTAGTCGGTTGATACCGTTTCGGGATTGTAGTTAATCATTACCGAACGGTAGCCTTCCTTGCGGATGGTGTTCAGAGCCTGCACACCGCACCAGTCGAACTCTACGGATGAGCCTATGCGGTAGGCTCCAGAGCCGAGTACGATGATGGAACGCTTGTCGTTTTCGTAAGCAATGTCGTGAGCCACACCAGCGTAGGTGAGGTACAGATAGTTGGTTTGCGCGGGATATTCTGCGGCAAGCGTGTCTATCTGCTTGACAACCGGCAGTATTCCAAACGTCTTGCGCAGCTGGCGCACAGCCAGACCTGCCTTTGCCATGCTGTGAAGCTCGTTTTCCAGACCTACGGCACGGGCAATCTGGAAGTCGGTGAAGCCATATACCTTGGCTTCGCGCAACAGTTCGCGGTCAAGGTTGTTGACACTCTTGAGAGCTTTGAGCCTCTCGTCAATGTCAATGATGTGCTTAAGCTTCTGCAGGAACCAACGGTCAATCTTTGTAAGGTCGTGTATCTGGTCGATAGTGTAGCCCTTGTGCATTGCCTTGGATATGATGAATACACGCTTGTCGGTGGGTTCGCGCAAGGCTGCATCGATGTCCGGTATCTCAAGTTCCTTGTTTTCCACAAAACCGTGCATGCCCTGACCTATCATACGCAAGCCTTTCTGTATCGCTTCCTCGAAGTTTCGGCCTATTGCCATGACCTCTCCAACGGACTTCATGGACGAACCGAGTTCCTTATCGACACCACGGAACTTGCTCAAGTCCCAGCGCGGTATTTTGCACACCACATAGTCGAGTGCTGGCTCAAAGAATGCACTGGTGGTTTTGGTCACGGAGTTTTTCAGCTCAAACAGACCGTAGCCCATGCCAAGTTTGGCGGCAACGAAAGCCAGAGGATAACCTGTGGCCTTTGAAGCCAATGCCGACGAACGGCTGAGGCGAGCATTGACCTCAATAACGCGGTAGTCTTCGCTCTTGGGGTCGAAAGCGTACTGTACGTTGCACTCGCCCACGATGCCTATGTGGCGGATTATCTTTATAGAAAGGGCGCGCAGTTTGTGGTACTCGCTATTGGTAAGGGTCTGCGATGGTGCAATCACGATGCTCTCACCGGTGTGTATGCCCAGCGGATCGAAGTTTTCCATGTTGCAGACCGTTATACAGTTGTCGTAACGGTCACGCACAACCTCGTATTCTATCTCCTTCCAACCCTTGAGGCTCTTCTCCACGAGCACCTGGGGCGAGAACGAAAATGCTTTCTCTGCCAGTTTGTTGAGCTCTTCCTCGTTGTCGCAGAAGCCGGAGCCAAGTCCGCCGAGCGCATATGCGGCACGGAGTATCACGGGATAGCCCAGTTCCTTGGCTGCGGCGCGTGCCTGCTCGATAGACTCGCAAGCTTCGCTCTTGATAGTCTTTACGTTGATTTCGTTAAGTCGCTCTACGAACAACTCGCGGTCCTCGGTATCCATGATAGCCTGCACCTGTGTACCGAGCACACGCACGCCATACTTCTCAAGAACGCCCGACTTGTAAAGTTCAACGCCGCAGTTCAGTGCCGTCTGTCCGCCGAATGCAAGCAGAATACCGTCGGGGCGTTCTTTTTCAATAACCCTCTCTACGAAGTAAGGCTGTACGGGAAGGAAGTATATCTGGTCGGCCACGCCCTCGGAAGTCTGCACCGTGGCGATGTTAGGGTTGATGAGAACAGTGTAAACTCCCTCTTCCCGAAGTGCTTTGAGGGCTTGCGAGCCTGAATAGTCAAACTCTCCGGCCTCGCCAATCTTCAATGCGCCTGAGCCAAGCAGCAGGACTTTCTTTATATTGTCGTCTTTCATCTTTATCAGTTACTTGAGTTTTTCCACAAAACGGTCGAACATAAATTCCGTATCAACAGGTCCGGAGCAAGCCTCCGGGTGGAACTGGCTGGTGAACCAGGGGTTCTCCTTGTGGCAAACACCCTCGTTGGAGCCGTCGTTCATGTTTACGAACAGTTCACGCCAGTCTTTTCCCAACGTACTTGCGTCAACTGCGTAGCCGTGGTTCTGGCTTGTTATGTAGCAGTTGTTTGTTCCCACTTCGCGCACAGGTTGGTTGTGAGAGCGGTGACCGTACTTCAACTTATATATAGTGGCACCTCCAGCCTTGGCCAGCAACTGGTTGCCCATGCAGATGCCGCATATAGGCTTGCGCGACAGTCCCATCTGCTTGCGTATCACGGCTACAGCCTCCTCGCACATGTCGGGGTCACCGGGACCGTTGCCGAGGAATAGGCCGTCAAAGTCCATATCGGTGTAGTCATAGTTCCACGGCACGCGGATTACCTCAACGCCACGGTTCACAAGACAGCGTATGATGTTGTTCTTGACACCGCAGTCAACAAGTACCACCTTCTTTCCTGCGCCCTCGTTGTAGCGGATTATCTCCTTGCAACTCACCATGTCAACAAAGTTAACGCCCTCGTAGTTGGCCACAGGAATGTTGTCCGGTTCGTCGTCAAACAGGATTTTACCCATCATCACACCGTGCTCGCGCAGCACCTTGGTGAGTTGCCTGGTGTCGATGCCCGTTATGCCCGGCACGTGCTCGCGTTTGAGCCAATCGGCAAGGCTTTCCACGGCATTCCAATGGCTGTACTGCTCACTGTAGTCAGCCACAATGATTGCCGAAGCATATATTTTGTCACTCTCCATGAACGTGGCGATGCCGTCGGGTTCCACTGTGAAAGGAGGAACTCCATAGTTGCCGACAAGCGGATAGGTCAGTGTCATGAGCTGTCCTGCGTATGACGGGTCGGTAAGACTTTCGGGATAGCCCATCATGGCCGTGTTGAAAACCACCTCACCAGCTACTGGCTGGTCATAGCCGAAAGACTTTCCGTGGAATTTCGTACCGTCTTCAAGTACTAATGTTACGTTCTTCATTAATATATATGTGGTATCTGGTTGTGCTTAATACTTTTTCTTGCGCTTAAAACTTCTGCTTGCGTTTGAATTTTTGCATGCGCTTAAAACTTCTGTTCGTACTGGTAAACTTTCTCATAATAGTTGATGAAAGCCTGGTTTACCAGTTTCATGCCGCCCGGAGTAGGGTAGTTTCCTGTGAAATACCAGTCGCCCTTGTGTCCAGGAATGGCTTCGTGCAGTCCCTCTATGCTCTGGTAGACAAGTTCTATCGGAGTGGTAACATCTTGCGGACGCAACATTTCCACCATTTTGTGGTTCAGTTCCTCAACCGTAAACGGCTTGTAGAGATCCTTCACGCAGCAGCGCATCTGCTCTTTGGGCTTGCTCAGCTCTTCCTTACAATTCTTGTATGTGTTGTCTATCAGTGAGTGCATACCCTTTTCTTTGAGCAGTTCGATGCAGGCGCGGAATGCGATGAACTCCTCAAGACGCGCCATATCGATTCCATAATAGTCTGGATAGCGTATCTGAGGTGATGAACTTACGATGACAATCTTTCTCGGATGCAGTCTGTCGAGTATCTTTATGATGCTTTCGCGCAGGGTTGTGCCACGTACGATACTGTCGTCTATCACCACCAAACTGTCTACTCCTCTTTCAAGCACCTCATAGGTTATGTCGTAGACGTGGGAAGCCAAATCATTGCGCGAATTTCCCTCAGTTATGAATGTGCGCAACTTGATGTCTTTCCATGCCACTTTCTCCGAACGCACATACCAGTCCATAATCTTTTCAAGTTCCTCATGGGTGGGTTTGTGGTCCATCTCCTCGATTGCCTTTATCTTCTGGTCGTTGATGTACCGCTTGAATCCGCCAAGCATTCCGTAGTAAGCCACTTCGGCTGTGTTCGGTATGAACGAGAACACGGTGTGGGCCACATCATAGTCAACCGCTTTCAGTATAGGTTCTGTAAGCAGTTCGCCCAGTTTCTTGCGCTCAGCATAGATGTCACGGTCAGAGCCTCGGCTGAAATAGATGCGTTCAAAGGAACAGGCAGTGTCACCCTTGCGCTCAAGTATGCGGTCTATGTGGCATTCGCCGTGACGACTGACAATGATTGCTTCGCCAGGCTGCAACTCCTGCACCTCGTCGCACTCAATGTCAAACGTTGTTTGGAGCACGGGGCGCTCGCTTGCCACGGCAATGATTTCGTCGTTGCGGTAGTAGAACGCCGGCCGTATGCCCCACGGGTCGCGCATGGAGAACATTTCACCGCTACCAGTGAGTCCGCACACCACATAACCGCCGTCGAAGTCTGGCATGGTTGTTTTGAGCACATTGCCCATTTGTACATGATCGTCGATGTATCTTGTGATGTCAAGGCCGCTAAGTCCCTGCTCCTTTGCGTCGGCGAAGTTGCGCTCCACCTCGCGGTCAAGTCTGTGCCCCATCCACTCCAGCATAATGTAACTGTCGGAATAGATGCGTGGGCATTGTCCCTGTGCGGTAATCTTCTGGAACACTTCGTCCATGTTGGTCATGTTGAAGTTTCCGCAAAGGCAGAGGTTCTTGGCTTTCCAGTTGTTGCGTCGCAGGAACGGATGGACATACTGCAGTCCGCTCTTGCCTGTGGTAGAATAGCGCAGGTGTCCCATATAGAGTTCACCGGCAAACGGAAGTTTGTCCTTGGCAAACTGGGCATCAGCAATCTGTTCTGCTGTAAGTCCGGCAAAACTCTTCTGTACCGTGCCGAATATTTCCGTTATGGCATTGGCTCCCATGGCCTTCTCTCTGAACATATATTCATGTCCCGGTTCAGTGTCGAGCTTGACACAAGCCATGCCTGCACCTTCTTGGCCACGGTTGTGCTGTTTCTCCATCATCAGATAGAGCTTGTTCAGTCCGTACATCCACGTGCCGTATTTGCGCTGATAGTATTCGAGTGGTTTCAGAAGGCGTATCATCGCCACTCCACACTCATGTTTCAATTGCTCCATTCAGTTTGCCTGTATAATGATTTTCTTTGGTCTTTCGTTTGTAATACACCCGTATGAGGCTTTTACTCCACCGTGACTGACTTTGCCAGATTTCTCGGTTGGTCAACATCCTTGCCCTTGCACACGGCTATATGGTAGGCAAGCAGTTGCAGAGGTATTATGGTAAGCAGCGGTTCGAGACACTCTATCGTGTCGGGCACCTCCAGCACTTCGTCCGCAATTCGGCTTATCGTCTCGTCGCCTTTGGACACTATCGCAATGAGTTTGCCCTTGCGTGCCTTCACCTCCTGTATGTTGCTCTGCACTTTCTCGTACATTGCGTTGTGCGTGGCAATGACCACCACAGGCATATCCGAGTCGATGAGCGCAATGGGGCCGTGCTTCATCTCTGCGGCAGGATATCCTTCCGCATGAATGTAGCTTATTTCCTTGAGTTTCAACGCACCCTCCAAGGCTATCGGATAGCTGTATCCGCGTCCGAGATACAGGAAGTTGCGGGCGTAAGTGAATGTCCGGCTAAGGTCGCCTATGCGGTTGTTCAGTTTCAGCACCTCCTCCATCTTGCCCGGTATGGCGTGCAGTTCCTTCACCACGTGCAGATACGTTTCTTTGCTTATCGTTCCTTTTTCCTTTGCCAAGGCCAAGGCCAGCATGGAAAGCACTGTCACCTGTCCGGTGAAGGCTTTCGTAGATGCCACACCAATCTCAGGGCCTACATGAATGTACGAACCTGTATTGGTGGTGCGCGGTATGCTTGAACCTATAGCGTTGCATATACCATATATAAATGCTCCGTTTTCCTTTGCGAGCTTTATTGCAGCAAGAGTGTCTGCCGTCTCGCCGCTCTGCGAGAGTGCTATCACCACATCGTCGGGCGTTATCACAGGGTTGCGGTAGCGGAATTCCGATGCATATTCCACCTCCACCGGTATGCGGCAAAGGCTTTCTATCATCTGTTTTCCAATGAGTCCTGCGTGCCATGACGTGCCGCACGCCACGATGACAAACCGCTTGGCGTTGAGCAGTTGCTTCTTGTAGTCGATAACTGCGCTGAGCACCACATTGTCTGTCTCCACATTCACTCGTCCGCGCATACAGTTGGTCAGACAGGCGGGCTGTTCAAAGATTTCCTTGAGCATGAAATGCGGGTAGCCGCCTTTCTCTATCTGTCCGAGATTGATGTCGACAGTCTGTATTTCCGGACTTAGTTTGCGGTTAAGTATGTTGACCACCTTGAGTTCTTCGCCACGTCGAATCACTGCAATGTTGCCGTCTTCAAGATACACCACCTTGTCTGTGTATTCAACTATCGGGCTTGCGTCGGAGGCAAGGAAAAACTCGTTGTCGCCGATGCCCACCACGAGCGGACTTTGTTTGCGGGCTGCTATTATCTGGTTGGGGTCGCGCTTGTCGAGCAGTGCGATGGCGTAGGCACCAATCACTTCGTGGAGAGCCAACTGAACCGCAGTAAGCAAGTCGAGGTTCTTGCGTTCCTGAATATATTCAATCAGTTGCACAAGCACTTCCGTGTCGGTGTCAGAGCGGAACTTCACGCCTTTCGACATCAACTTGTTCTTCAGGTCGGCAAAGTTCTCTATTATACCATTGTGGATTATTGCGAGGTTCTTTGACTGTGAGTAGTGTGGATGGGCATTCGTGGCCGACGGTTCACCGTGGGTAGCCCATCTTGTGTGGGCTATGCCGATGGTTCCCGACGTGTCCTTGTCCTGGCAATAGGCTACAAGGTCGTCCACCTTGCCCTTTGCCTTGCATACGTTGAGGTTGCCGTTAGAGCTTATGAGAGCCACTCCGGCACTGTCGTAGCCTCTGTATTCCAGACGCCGAAGTCCTTTTACCAATATAGGATAGGCGTCCTTATTGCCTATGTAACCTACTATTCCACACATATTCCAAATCCTTTGCGTTTTTTTAATGTATACTTAAACAGAAGGGGGAACGGCTTTTGTTCCATTCTCCCTTTCGTCATTCATTATTTGTGCAGTATGTTGTAAAGCAGCGAGGTCAACGATATGAGAATCGATGTCGCCGAGAACCACAATGTAGTCATACTACCCACGCTGGAGTTCTGCGCCTTCACCTTGTTCGGTTCTACATATACTATGTCATTTTGCTGAAGATAGTAGTAGGGTGAGTTTATCAGACTGGCGTCGTTCAGGTTGAGCACGTGTATTGACTTCTCTCCTGTGGAATCTTCCCTGATGAGCTTCACGTTGTTGCGCACACCATATATAGTAAGGTCTCCTGCCTGTGCGAGTGCTTCCAGTATGGTAATCTTCTCGTTGCTCACAGTGTACATACCCGGACGGGTTACTTCGCCCAACACGGAAATCTTGTAGTTGCTCATGCGCACGGTGACAATCGGATTCTCAGACTCACTCATGTACGGCTTGATTTTTTCGTATATGAGCTTCTCTGCCTCCGCCTTGGTCAGACCTCCCAAGTGGACTGTTCCCACCTTGGGGAATACGATGTTTCCATCATTGTCCACCAAGTAACTTTGTAGCAAAGCCTGACTGTAAGTGCTTCGTGAATCCTGAGTCAGTGCAGTGTTTACCGTTAGGTTGAAGGGCACTGCCGCATCGCCGTCGGTGGTGTTGACCGTTATGGTAAGAATGTCCTTAGGCATTATCCGCGCATCATAAAGTACCCGCGAAGAATCCAGACTTACCGAAGAGCTGTTACGGAAATAGGCCACGTCTTTTGTGCTTGAGCAGCTACCGAAAAAAGCCATTGTAGCTACAAAAGCCAACGGCAAAAGCAATTGTTTTCCAAGTGTCATTTTCTGTAAAATGGGGTTTGTTGGCTACAAAATTACACCTTATTTTCTGAATGAGCAAGAAAACGGTAAAGTAATAGGATTGAAACCGCAGCCCAAACGTTTTTATGGAAGACTCTTCCACTGTCCGCTACCTTTCGATGTTCTGGCCACCACCAATACGCTTGCCTCATACAGCATCCACATGGGCAAAGCCACCAGCAGCAGGGTGAAAACGTCGGACGTTGGGGTTATGACAGCGGCGACCACCAGCACACCCACCACTGCGTGCTTGCGGTAACGGCGCAGAATGTCGTCGGAAAGCAGCCCCATGCGGGCAAGAAGCCATGCCACCACGGGTATCTCGAACACCATTCCCATGGCCAGACTGAGCGTTATCAAGGTGGAAATGTACGAGTCGAGGGTTATCATGTTGCCCACTTCGGGGCTAACCTGATAGGTTCCGAGGAAGCGGAAGGTGAACGGGAAGATTAGGAAGTAGCTTAGCAGCACGCCAACAACCGACAGGGCGTAGCCGAAGCCCACGGCTCTCACCGCACAGCGCCGCTCTGCCGAATAGAGAGCCGGCGAAACGAAGCGAAAGAGTTCATATATAATGTAAGGAGAGGCGCACATGAGGGCGGCATAGGCCGCAGTCTTCATGTGCAGAACGAACTGTCCGGCAAGCCCAGTGTTGATTAGTTGCACCGAAAAGTCACCTACAGGCTGGCCGAAAAGTCTGCCCACGGCACTGAACAGCCTGTATGTGACAAAGCCGGAGTCCTTCGGGGCAAGCACAACGGCAAAGAGCGCGTCCTTAAAGCAAAAGGCCGCGCAGCCAAACACAACGGTTACGACGGCCACCCGCACGAGTGCCGCCCGCAACACGTCAAGATGTTCCCAAAAGGACAGCTTGTCCGCATCCGTGTCCATGCGCCTATTCCTTGCCGTCCGTTTCCCTCTCCCGATCTTTCCCGGCGGGTTCGTCTTCAACACCGTTTATTCCGTCCTTGAAAGAGCGCACGCCTTTGCCCAATCCCTTCATCATTTCGGGAATCTTCTTGCCACCGAAAAGCAGCAGAATGATAAGGACAATGAAAATAAGTTCTTGAGTTCCAATTCCAAACATATCACTTTCGTATTAAAAAATTGATGACTAAGTATCCGCCGAACACCTGCATGAACATTCCCGGCAGCCCAATTCTGAAGTCCTGCATGGCTACATGGAGGCTTCCGGTGCACGCCCATTCGGTCAAAGTGCCCGCCATTTGATAGGACAACACCACGGCTGCCAGCAGCAACACGCTGACCGAGCGAGAACGGGAGGCCGTATAGCCAGCCGCCAAGGCCAGGAAAACCGACTTTATCGTGATTGCCGGCAGGGCGGAAACGGGCGGCATGGCACACAGGAGGAAATTGACAGTGGGCGAAAGCAGGGCGGTAAGCAGTCCTACCTTCCACCCGTACTTGTATGACCCCACGAGTGTGAAGAAGTAAATGGGCAGCCAAGTCATTCCGCCTTGCGGAACGAGGTGGCACAACTGGGGCAACAGGATGTTGCCAACGATGAATATGGCGGCAAAAACATAGGTCTTTGCCTCCGAATAAGCGTAGGAATAGAGCTTTACAGTGGTTTGCATAATTGTTGTTTATTGGTGGGTTCTGAATGTTATACCGGCGAATACCGTGGTGCGAGGCATCGGGTAGCCTTGGTTAATCTCGTACTTTTGAGCCAAAAGGTTCTAAACTTACTGAAACCCATGTCTTTGCGGTGCCCGTCGGTGCGGTTGTACGAGCCTGGCAGCACTGACGAGAAGCGTCCCTTGCGCACATGGTTAGCAAATTCGGCCTCGACAGTGTTGTAAGAGCCGTAACCTGCGCGCAGCGACATGCCCACTCCGTCCTGCCGGGCGTGGCGCGTGACGATGTTAACCACACCGCCCATGGCATTTGAACCGTAGAGTGCCGATGCCGGGCCGCGCAGTACTTCGACCCGTTCGGCCAGAAACGACTGGTAGCTGTCGGCTATCGGGTGACCCATAAGCCCCATGAACTGCGGCATACCGTCAATCAGCACCAGCAAACGCCCCGATCTGCTGCCAAGGCCGCGCATGGAAATATTGCCAGCTGCACCACCCGAGACACCGTAACCCATCACTCCGCGCGACGTGGCGAACAGGCCCGGCACGTGGTCGGCCAACACAGGCAGCAAAGACGGCTGCATGGCCTGTCTGATGGTCTGGCTTTTCACCACCGACACGGTCTGCGACAAGTGGCGCACGTCGGTTTCGTTGCGCACACCTGTCACCACAACCTCGCCAACGGCATTGCCACTGCTGGTATAGGCGGTGTCCTGCGCTGTCTGGGAGGCTGTTTCCGCGACAAAAAGCGTCAGGATACACATCACAAACGGCCGCTTTACGAAATTGAACCTATCGGTTTTTATTCTGTTCATTGATGAATTGTTCTATTGCGGCGACACATTCGTCCACTGAAACGCAGTCCTTGCAGCGCGTTTCCAGCGGACACCAGCCCATGCGCCGACGGTTTTCGATGTACGGAACGAGCGTTTCGCAAACCAGTTCCACCCCGTTCTGCTGCAAAAGTCCTGCGGCAAGCTCCGAAACGACAACACCGAATACCTTCCGCACGCCGCCTTTCACCATCAAAGCCGCTGCTGCCTTGCCCACAACCTTGTCTGCCACTTCGGCCATGTGCAGCATTTCAGGCTCTTCTGTGAGCAACCGGTGCAGGTCAGACACGCCGCATCCGTCGTATGCGTGCACCGTTCCGTTGTCAACAACGAGCGAGTGGCCGCCCGTCACCAGTATCTCCGCCAGACGGTTCTTCATGCTTTGTCCTGTTTAAGCTGTTCGACAAACCGGTCTATCCGCTGCATTTCCTGCGGGATAACAATCCTTTGCGGACAATGGCTCACGCACTTTCCGCAGCCTATACAGTGGCTTGCCTGCCGCAAACGCGGCACACTGCGGTCGTAGCCCACAAGGAAAGCGCGCCGTGCACGGCGGTAATCGGAATCCATAGTACCCTTGTTCGGGAGATTACCCTCCTTTATGCACTTGTTATAGTGGGAGAATACGGCCGGAATGTCTATGCCATACGGACAGGGCATACAATAGTTGCACTCGTTACACGGTATGGTTTTGAGGTTGTAGATGTCCCTTGCTATGTCCATGAGGAAGTCATTTTCCTCGTGTGTCAGCGGTTTCAGCGGCGAATACGTACACAAATTCTCGCGCAAGTTCTCCATATACGTCATGCCGCTAAGCACTGTAAGCACCCCGTCAGGCGTGCCTGCAAACCGGAAAGCCCAGCTTGCCACACTCTTTTCAGGCTCTCTCGCCTTCATTTTCGCCACGATATTGTCGGGCACATTGGCAAGACGGCCTCCGAGAAGCGGTTCCATGATGACCGCAGGGATGTGCCTTTTGTGCAGCTCGCCGTAGAGATACACAGCGTCGGTGTTGCGCTCGTTGATCTCATCGGCATAGTTCCAGTCGAGATAGTTAAGTTCTATCTGTGCGAAATCCCAGTGATAGCGGTTCTCGTCGTGCCACTTCAGGGCAAGGTCGAAGCACTTTATGTCACCGTGATACGAGAATCCGAGGTTGCGAATACGCCCCTTTCGCTTCTGTTCCACCAGCCAATCGAGTATTCCATTGTCGATATAGCGGCCGTAGAAGTCGGCCATACCGTCGCCACCCATGCCTATAGCGTGCAGCAAGAGGTAATCCACATAGTCCACTTGCAACTCTTTCAGTGAGTTTTCAAACATTTCCTGCGACGCTTCCCGACTCCATGTCTCCGGTGAAAAGTTGGATAACTTTGTGGCAATGTAGTATTCCGACCTCTTGTGTCGGTGGAGTGCGATGCCTGTGGCACGCTCTGACAGTCCCCGACAGTAGGCCGGCGATGTGTCAATGTAGTTCAGACCGTGCTCAAGTGCATAGTCTATCTGCCGGTTCACCATCTCCTGGTCAATGGGAGCGTCGGGGTTTTCGCGCGCAGCATCCCCTGCCACGGTAGGCAGACGCATCATTCCGTAGCCAAGAATGGACACCTTTTCGTTGGTGTTCGGATTGGTGCGGTATGTCATCTTGCCCTTCTCTGGCTCCAAACCAGCCGAATGGCCGGCCTGTCCCTTGCCCTTGCAAGCCGTAAGTAGTCCTGTTGCGGCCAGTGTACCGCCGCCCAAGACCTTGAGGAAGGTTCGTCTGTTCAAGTCTTTCGCCATTGTCTTGTCTTCTGTTAAGGTGGTTTTGAAATGATTGGTGGTACATTTCGACAGTCAACGTCACACTATGCGGTGCCTCTCGTGCCCCTCTACGTACATTGCACTGAACGGCCGCACCGGACAAAGGTGCTCACAGGCTCCGCAACCGATGCACCGCGCGGTGTTGACCACAGGGATTTTGGGTGCCTGGGCATCCTTTGTGTCGGGAGTGACCATCGTTATCGCACCCACAGGGCAGTGTCTGGCACAGTTACCACACTCCACTCCGTCGGCCACAGGCAGACAATTCTGCCTTATCCACACGGCATGACCTGTCTGGATGGCCGCCTTGTCGGCCTTGGTTATGGGCTTTATGGCACCTGTGGGGCACACTTCGCCGCAACGGGTGCACTCCGGACGGCAGTAACCGCGCTCGTATGACATCACTGGCTGCATGAATTTCAGTATGGAAGTCTGCGGACGGAGCACGTCGTTGGGGCATACAGACACGCAAAGCTGGCATGCCGTACAGTGGCGGGCCATGTTTTCGGCCGACAAAGAGCCGGGCGGCGTTATGGGAGTGGTGCGTTCGGGCTGCTTCTTGTCCTCGATTACGGCCAGTCCACCGTCCACTTTCTTCTTTCCTTGCGCCAATGCTGCAGCCGTAGTGGCCAAGGCAGTGCCCAAAAGAAACGAGCGGCGCGAAGCATCCACACCGTTCTGTGCCCCGATTTCATGCCCTGCATTGTCGGCAACAATACTTTTTGTGGAGTCAGCAGTCCCGTTTTTGTCGGCATCAGCAACCTTTATCATGCCTGTCCTGCCGTATTTTATGGCGTTTTTGCGGCACTTGCCTATGCAGTCGCCGCACACTACGCAGCGCGAATAGTCTATTTTGTGGTTCCTGAAGTCGATACACGATGCCTTGCAAGCCCTTGCACACAAGCCGCAACGGCTGCATTTGTCTCCGTCGATGCCCACTTTCAGCCAAGAGAAGCGCGACAGGAAGCCCAGAACCGTACCTACGGGGCATACAGTGTTGCAGTATGTGCGTCCGTTACGCCACGCCAGCACCACAAGAACGGCAAGTGTAGTAACGGCAACCAGCCGGGTCGGCACACTGCGCAGCCACACTTCGCGCTCATAGAAGGCGTAGCTGTCCACACGGGCGGCCAACATGGCGAGAAGATTGTTGCCCCATATATATAAAGGTGAAAGGATATTCTGCACTATCCGCCCGTATGAGCTGTAGGGGGCGAGCAGTGCCACAAACGAACCGATACCCAGAACCATTGCCAAGACAAAGGCTGCAAGCACCGAATAGCGCAGTACTGACTTCGCAGGCGAATAGTTGAAGCTGCGCTTTCTGCCCTTGTAGCGTCCGCTCACCCATGACACGAAGTCCTGAAGCACGCCCAACGGGCAGACAACCGAGCAGTATATGCGCCCGAACACAAGTGTCAGCACCACCAGTGCGGCAACCACGCCGACGTTCAGAGCCAGTACGGCCGGAAGAAACTGCACTTTGGCCAGCCAACCGAACCACACATGGAGCGTACCTGTAAAGTCCAGGAACAATGCCGTGATGAGAAAAGCCGTGAAAACGGCCAGTGTCAATCGGATTTTGCGTAACATAAAGTATTTCATTTAGGCGGATTCCGAAACCGATGTCTGCCACTGGCCACGCCAACCGTTCCCGTTGTCAGCCGCCAAGGGTGCGCCAGACCTGTTTCTCTGAGTGCAAAGATAAGCATAAAGGAAGCATTGGGGCGTTATCTATTTTACTTTTTATCTTACCACTATTACTTTTGCGCCCCTCTACGCCAATGTTTAGAAGACATATCCCCCTTACTCTCCTGTCCTGAACTTGACCACAAGTGGCAGATGGTCGCTTGTTCCGCCGGGTTGATAACGCATGCCGTAGTATGTGCGGAAGGGTTTCTTTCCTCCGTAACGCTTGTCATACTCAAGCAGAAAGGGAGCGTCGTTGATGAAAGAGGAGAAGAAGCGCGGAAGCAAGGATTCGCTTACAAACACGTGGTCGAGACTTCTCCACCATCCTTCGTGGCTGTAGGTGCCTTTAGCCCCATTGCGCCCAATGGCTCCCGATGTAATGTCGGTCAATCCGTGGGCAGAAATGAAGTTCAAAGACCGCTCTCCATCGTAGGCATTGAAGTCTCCTGCCACAATAATCTTGGCTTTCGGTGAGACATTGCGCAGCGAGTCTACCGCCTTGCAGAGCCTTTCCGCTACTGCCATACGGAACGGCCGCGAGTATCGTTCGCCTCCGTAACGGCTCGGAGCGTGTACGGCAAAGATGTGCAGCGTGTCGCCTTGGGCGGTGCTTCCTGCCACATACAGTATGTCGCGGGTAGGGCGCATGCCCTTTATCGGCTCTACACGCAGCGACCAGTGGCGTATCGGCAGAAATGAAAACGTGTGGTACATGATGGCCACGTCGATGCCTCGGCTGTCGGATGAGTTGGTCATCAGATAGTCGTAGTTCAGATTGCGCAACAAGGAGCGCTGTGTTAGGTCGCGCATCACACTGTCGTTCTCCACTTCGCAGAGCACAGCAATGTCTGGTATGCCGTAGCTCGTAGAGTCGTCGCAGCAGGACACCAAGGCTCTGCCTATGGCATCGAGCTTGCGCCAATAGCGATAGGGAGTCCAGCGGCGCACGGACTGCGGCAAATACTCGGTGTCGTCTTTCAGACTGTCATGGCGACAGTCGAACAAATTCTCACAGTTCAGTTCCACAAACGTGAGAAACGAGGCGAGGAGCATGGCTGAAAACATAATATGGCGTTGTTTTTATAAAGACGGTATGCTGCACCAACGAAGTCGCCGAAAAGCCTTTGCGGAAAAGAAAAGGACAGGCAACTCTTCCATACACAATGGTCGCGTGCCTGTCCATATAAGGTTGTTAAAGCAGTTGCTGTTTATTTCAGGTGGGTTCTATAAATTACCACCGTAACAAACAACAAAACAACATGGGTTACATTTTGCCGTCTTTTGGACTCTTTTCGGTTCATATCGCCACCTCGTTCGGTCGTA
>CAVGKZ010000052.1:0-8638 GCA_963630025.1 bacterium
CTTGTATGAAGTTTCTGTCCGTTAGGCCAGATGTTTGCCGCCAGCTTCTTTCAGATTTCACCTCACGATGAACACCCTTGCTCTTGGCTATGTAATTCCCGCTATTAGGGCTTACTCGGGACTTGCACCCGTTAGACAATGCTCATGCCGAGCATACAGCAAACAAGGACTGAACCACACCGGTTCAGTCCTTTTCCGTTTTACGCTCAGTAGTTTTACGGCTTTACTTTCAGCCGTTTCGCGACTTACACAAACGGTTTTACGGTATTGCGTTCAGCCTTTTTCCGGCCATAAATTCATTCCTTGCCTACTTTGTCCACCGTGAACAGTTCGTCGATTTCGGTCATTTCGTCGTCGTCGAACCACTTCTTCATGCGCTCCTTTACCTTGTTCTGTACGTCAGGTTCAACATTTCCCCACACTTTGCGCAGCACAAAGATGAGCACGGCAAGGTCGTCTGTCAGTCCGGCGATGGGAATTGCGTCGGGTATCACGTCGAGCGGACTTATCATGTAGCCCAGCGCGCCGATGATAATGGCCTTGTCGGTCTTTGAAACCTTGTCGCTTTGCAGCGTGTAGTAGAGTATCAGTGCGGCGTAAACCAGCTTTGCGCCGGCGCGTTTAGCTATCTTGGATATCTTTTCCGTAAAATCTGCGGCAGAAAACTTGCCGGCGTAGCTCATAAAATCAGGTAGTTCCATAACCTTGTCCTTTCTTGCTTTTTATAGTTTGTTCCTTTATTCCTTTTACCGCCTCTTTGTCTTTAGGGCGGTTCTATAAAATTACCTCCGTAAATTTGTTTAATGTTGGGCGATTTACGTTTTGTCATCTTGTGGTCTCTTTTCGGTCCAATCTGTCTGTTCGTTCTGTCGCATAGCTCGCTATGCTCCTTCACTCACAGACACATTGTCCTCGAAAATAGCCTCACAATATGCCAAAGTTAATTTTTAGAACCACCCTTTATCCTTACCAACCTTATACCTGTGTGGCTTTTGTGCTGCGACAAGTACTTGCGTAGCGTCATTGGTTCGTCAACAACCTTGCCGTGTATCATCGAGGCGTTGAGCAGATGCAGACCGTCAGTGCGCCACACGGCAAAGCCGAGATGGGCGATGTCCAGTCCAGGCTTGTTGCACGTGATGGCAATAATGTCGCCGTCGTGAACCGCCTCTCGCAGCAGTTTTGTGTTCTGTACGCTGCCCTTGGGTATATATTTGTATGTCTTGCCAGTCAGGGTGCGCTCCGTTTTGCGTATATGTTCCACGTATTCGGGATGCTCGCGCAAGGCTTTGTAGGCGTTGGGATGCGTGCCCATATAGTTCACCTTGACCGTCTGCACGGCCGAGAAAGGTGGGTTGCTGCCTTGCGTCTCGCTCACGAGTCCAAGTTTCGTGTTGTCTTCTATCCAGTCGGTGAAGTAGTGTATGCGGCTGACGTAGCCGTTCATTATTCCGTTGCGGTATCTCAGTTGTTCCAGTTTTGCGAGATAGTCGTTGAAGGTCAGCTTCTTCTCCTCGTAGCACAGCGTCAGCGCAGTCACGTTCTCCACCAGCGTGGTGCAGTCGAGCTGTCTGGTGTTGACCACAACGGTGCGGTCATCGCCCACTTCCAGCGTGTGAGCCACATAGGGACGGCCGAGAAACTTGCGCGCGAAATACAGCGGAACACAGCTGATGGTCTTCTCGCGACCTGCCTCCGTAAGCACTTTGGCCACAAACACGCTGTCTTCCTTACTGCCCTGCCATCGCCTGGCGTCGGCACATAGCCCCACGAGCGCAAGCATGGCCACCGCTGCAAACAGTCTTCTCTTCATTTTCTTTTCCTGTATTTAGACCTCAATCCAAAATTGTATCCCGCATAGACATTTATGCTGCCGAACACATTGTTGGTGGCGAAACGTTCCATGCGGTAGTTGTTGGTGTGGAGTATGGCACTGCAACCAGCAAACCATCTTGTGTTGTTATAGACCACCGCGAAGCGGCCGATGCCGTCGAGGTTGATGTTTTTCAGGTTGAACCCATACGAGCTGTTGCCCTCAGCATCGCCTTTCGCGTGCTTGTAGGCCAATGCCACCGAGCCGCTTGCGCAGGCGAGCCAGTTCTTGGCGAACACCCAGTTGTAGGCATAGCCGCACGAGACGTTGATGTTGTGATACTCCACTCCTCTGAACATGAAGCCGCTGTCTGGCGCCGCCGTTCCCGAGGGGCTATTGGCGGCTATCACCGACTTCAGTTTGTCATAGTCAAGGCTTATGCTGTTGTGCGTATACCCCACTCCGGCCAGCCACGAGCCGCAGCTCCGCTTCTGGCAAGTGCTCTGCGAAAAGGCAGCCGGATATGAAAACCGCTTGTGGTTGAAGATGTGGTAGAGGTTTATTCCGGTTATGCCGATATTCACTCCGTCAAAGGGTTTACCCTCCAACGCGCCCGTTTCGTCGCCGTCGTCCATGTGCACGCTGCGTATCTTGTAGTCACTTCCGGTGCGACGGTAGAACAAATCCACGCCTATCTGCGAACTGTACACGCTGAATTCTATCTCCTGCTTCTTGCCGTCAGAGTTGAACGAGAGGTTTTTCAGGTCGAACGTGTAGCCGAGAAAGAACCACCGCCAGCCTATGTAAGGCCCCACCTTCATAATGATGTCGGGCGCAAACGTGACGCTCTGACCCGACTGGCTCTCAAGACGGAACATGTCGTAGTTGAAAGTGCTCTGCGCCATCACCGTGAAGTTGTAGTGCTGCGGCTCTATGTAGTTGGTGTCTACATCGCTGAAGCCTCTCAATATTCTGCGCAGCAAGCCCACCCGCTCGCCGTCTCCGCCGCCGTCCTGTCCGCGCGCAGCCACTGGCGCAACCATGGCGGCAAGCGTCAAGAATACGGAAACGATAAGCTGCTTCATGTCAGGATTTGCCCAGTATCTGATCCATTGCCCAGTTTACGGGCGTGGCCGAAATGCTCGTACACGTGCACACACCCAGTCCCTGCAGATGCTCCACCACGTTCTTTATGAGCGGAAACTGCACGTAGGGCGGATTGGGCACTTCTATGAGTTGAGTGCCGTCGCCGGTGTTGAGCTTTATCGGGTCGTAGTTGAACACTGAGAAACTCACCTGTCCGCGGTCGCCAATGACCTCTATGCGGTCTTCGCGCGCCGACTCGTAGGCCACAAAGCACCACGAGCCACTGCCAGGCAGTCCGTTGTCGAAGCGGAAGCACGCACTCACCGTGTCCTCCGCACCATACAGTCCGCCACGGTTGGCGCACATTCCGCTGGCCTCGACTATCACGCCGAAGAAATGTTGCAACAGGTCGAGCTGATGGGGAGCCAAGTCGTAGAAATAGCCGCCTCCGGCAATGTCCGGCTGCAGTCGCCACGGCAGGTTGTCGGCACGCTGATAGTCCAGGTCGCGCGGCGGCACGGCGAAACGCACCTGCACATTGATCACCTTGCCTATCGTTCCGCTGTCGATGATGCTCTTCACCTTCTGGAAATACGGGAGATAGCGTCGGTAGTAGGCCACGAAGCACGGCACCTTGGTGGCTTCGCTCACACGGTTCACCCGCGTGCAGTCTTCGTAGGACGATGCCAGCGGCTTCTCCACATACACCGGCTTGCCAGCCTTCATGGCCATTATGGCAAACGTGGCGTGGCTCGACGGCGGCGTGGCAATGTATATGGCGTTCACGTCGGGGTCGTCTATCAGTTCCTGCGGGTCGGTGTACCACTTGGCTATGCCGTGGCGCTCGGCGTAGCTGCGCGCCTTGGCCTCGTTGCGGCTCATCACGGCCTCAACCACAGAGCCTTCCACCTCGGCGAAAGCCGGGCCGCTCTTCTTCTCGGTGACTTCTCCGCACCCGATGAATCCCCACCTTATTATTTTCATGACAGTTGTTTCGACAATACGTATGCAAAGTTAGCAAGATTTGGCGAAACTTGCGACTTTTTGGATGCCGTAGTCAGCTAATAATAATATAAAGAGGTGTACCTCCAAGCTGCGCCCGAGAATGTTTGCAGGACTTTTAACTTTAGGGGCGCAGCGAATTGCATAGCAAAGCATTGCACCTCCCATACACTTCGCTCTACAGCACAGCGCATAGCCTATGTAATGATATTTGGTCAATATTTAACACTTTGTCTGCCGCTCTTTTAGAGCCACAAGGCCGCTTTACGGACGTAGACATGGCGTTTACGAGTCGCAAACGTGGGGTTTACAATCGTAACTATGGCACTTATGATGCAAAAGTGTGGCACTTTCGAGTCGCAAATGCCATAGTTTTGACCCACAAATGTGTGCTTTTCTACCCCAAAACAAGTCTTTTATTCCTCAAAAACACGGCGTTTACGTTGCACACTGCCGACGGTTTTATTACAACAAACACATATACAGAACATTAAAGTTGCACACACAAAACTCGCGTATTTGCCGACGAAGACACGCATGGTGGATTTCGCGCGAGTATTGGGCGCATGATTGTAAAAGTGTTTCAAATGATTTAACAGAGAGAATTGACAGCGTTGGACTTGACGCTGGGGGAGTTTGCGCATGGTATTTGGCAAACCGGACGCAGCGCCTACCACAACCTTCCCACTGCGCCAAGTGCGGCTTCCCCGAGGCCAAAAGCCACAGTTTTTCGACTCACAAGGCGTCCTATATCGAAAATTAAGGCTAACTTTGTGCTCCATTCGTGTGGACACTACCACCTTAATCATATTTAGGTGGGTTCTATAAATTGCCACCGCAACAAACAACAGAACAACATGGAAAAACAAGCAGAGACTTCTGTAATGAAAAGCAACAGCGTGGGTGCCAGTATCAAACTGGGCTACGGTCTATACACGTCGAACTTCAGCAATACATTCCGCGCCACATGGCTTCCGGCACTGCTCTTCGCCGTATGTTTCGCGGCGATAGGAGTGATTACCGTGACCGAAATTCCGGCCATAGTGGTTTCCAGCGCACAAAACGGCACGCTGCTGCCATCGCAGGCACAGCAGTATCTGGGACTGCTGATAGCCGCAAGTGTGCTTATCGTAGTGGGCGGACTCCAGGAAACGGTGTTCTACTCGTGCGGACTGGCTCTTCTGCGCGACCACAAAACCACGGGAAGCATGAAACTCAGCAAGTGGCATCCGCACGTGAACCGCGCAGTGGCGTGGCGCACACTGAAGGCGGTGCTCTCCGTGCTGCTCCTCTGCGCCATACCCGTGGCCTTGCTCTGCGTATGGTATGCCTTCAAGCTGCGCCACGTGCTCGCCACGGACGGAAGCCACTACGCATGGACAATACCCACGGTGCTTGTGGGCATAGTCATGGCTCTGGCTCTCACCCCTACCCTCTTTGTGGGCATGAAATACGTGATTAACGACGAGGAGAAGTTCTGGCCGCTGTTCAAGCGCAGCTATGTTCCCGTGATGCGCCACCTCGGTTTCGTGCTCGCGGTGACCGTTTCGTGCGCGGCGATAGTGTTCATAGCCACCTATGTGCTGCAACAGCCGGCTGTGATACTCACCGAAGCCAACTACCAGTCGAGCGCCGGCGTGGCCAACGGCGACCCTTCGGGAATGCCTTCGTACATGACCGCACTCACAGCCGTGGTGTTTCTCATATCCGGATTTGCCCAAGCATACATCCGACTGTCGGCCCTGTTTCCACTATACTATATGTACGGATCGATAGACACGCAGGAAATGGAGCGCAAAGAGTATAAAAACGAACTAAACAGCCAACAATATGACCCGCTTACTATTCATTGACCGCGACGGAACCCTGATAGAGGAACCTGCAGACGAACAGATTGACGCATTCGAAAAACTGAAGTTCACCAAGGGGGTGATGCGCAACCTGGGCTTCATACGCTCAAAGACAGACTTCAAGTTCATTATGGTGTCCAACCAGGACGGCCTCGGCACCGATTCGTTTCCCGAAGACACGTTTTGGCCTGTCCACAACTTCATTCTGCAAACACTCGAGGGTGAAGGCATAACCTTTGATGACATTCTCATAGACCGCCACTTTCCCGAGGACAACTCCGACACGCGCAAACCGGCCACAGGACTTGTGCGCAAGTATATGGACAATGCTGAATATGACTTGGCCAACAGCTACGTGATAGGAGACCGCGACACCGACCGCCAGTTTGCCGAAAACATGGGCTGCAAGGCTCTCATACTGGGCAAAGACGGACTGGCGTGGGACAAGATAGCCGAACTGCTGTTTGCCGGAGAACGCACCGCCGAGGCCAGGCGCACCACAAAGGAAACTGACATCAGCGTCAAACTGAACCTCGACGGCACGGGCAAGTGCGACATCGACACGGGCTTGGGCTTCTTCGACCACATGCTCGAACAGATAGGCAAGCACGGCATGATGGACCTCACGGTGCGTTGCAAGGGCGACCTCAACGTAGATGAGCACCACACCATTGAGGACACGGCCATCGTACTCGGCGACTGCATGCTGAAAGCACTCGGCGACAAGCGCGGCATAGAGCGCTACGGCTACAGCCTGCCCATGGACGACTGCCTCTGTTCGGTGGCTTTAGACTTTGGCGGACGCCCCTGGCTGGTGTGGGACGCCGAGTTCAAGCGCGAAAAGATTGGCGACATGCCCACAGAGATGTTCCTCCACTTCTTCAAGAGCCTCAGCGACAGTGCAAGGATGAACCTGAACATCAAGGCTGAAGGCTCCAATGAGCACCACAAGATTGAAGGCATCTTCAAAGCCTTGGCCCGCAGTCTGCGCATGGCCGTGAAGCGAGACATTTACCACTATGAGTTGCCCAGCACAAAAGGGGCTCTCTGACCGAAAACCAATCCACCGATGAGAATAGACATAATAACCGTTTTGCCCGAGATGATTGAGGGCTTCGTTCACGAATCCATACTCGCCCGAGCACAAAAGAAGGGGCTGGCCGAGATACATCTGCACAACCTCCGCGACTACACCACCGACAAATGGCGACGCGTGGACGACTATCCCTACGGCGGATTTGCCGGGATGGTGATGCAATGCGAACCGATAGACCGTGCCATCAACGCGCTGAAGGGCGAAAGGGACTACGACGAGGTAATATACACCTCGCCCGACGGTGAACAGTTCAACCAGCATGTGGCCAACGACCTGTCCATGTGCGGCAACATCATCATTCTCTGCGGCCACTACAAGGGCATCGACCAGCGCATACGCGACCACTTGATTACGCGCGAAATATCCATCGGCGACTATGTGCTGACGGGTGGCGAACTGGCAGCGGCCGTAATGGCCGATGCAATAGTGAGGCTTGTGCCCGGAGTGATAAGCGACGAGCAGAGCGCTCTGTCCGACTGCTTTCAGGACGACATGCTTGCCGCTCCCATCTACACCCGCCCCGCCGACTATAAGGGATGGCGCGTGCCCGACATTCTGCTTAGCGGCAACGAAGCCAAGATAAAGGAATGGGAAATGAACGAGGCTCTGGAGCGCACGAAACGCCTGCGCCCCGACTTGTTGGAATAAGCAGCCACGTGCGGCATACGACTTCTTTGCTGCGATGGATAACCGTCTACATACTTTTATATTGGCTATGGCTCTTGCCGTTGGCGTTTCCTCTTGCCACAAAGGTGCGAGGATAGGGCAAAATCGGCTTGACGCTTTGGACAGTCTGGCGCAGTGCTGCCCAGATAGCACGTTGGGGTTATTGGATAAATACGCAAGCGCAGCCGCTGACTATCCCAAGAGCGACCGCATGCGCCTCAACCTCATTGGTCTAAAGGCGCAGTCCTACGCCTTTCAGACGTTGACCAACGACAGCATTGCCGCCATGCTTGTTGACTACTATGAGAACGACGGCGACAGCCGCCTGTTGCCCTATGCCTACTACTATGCCGGCAAGACATTCTATTCGCTGAACGATATGCCACAAGCCATGGCTCTCTTTATGAAGGCCGTTGAGACAACGGCCAAGGACGACCACGAACTGCTGGGGCGCACATACAACCAGATAGGCTATGTATATGACAACCAAATGTTCGACGATGATGCAATAAGAATGTATCGAAAGGCTTTGGACGAATATGAAAAAGCAAAAGACACAGTATCCATTGTCTATGCGCTTAGGGATATAGGTACAATATACAGAGGCAAAGACAGTATTACAACAGCAATTGAAATATTAGACAAAGCAAAGAAACTTGCAGAGAGTGTAGGCAATGATGATATGCGTTCTTCCATAAGCAGCCAACTTGCAGATGCTTATTATTTGAATGGTGACATAAAAAGAGCATGGGATTTTTTGAAAGTATCAATGGCTTATGCAGACCCAAATGAGGCGAATGCTGTGGAAGGCATTGCTGCAAAACTGTATAGCAAGGACAACATGCCAGATTCAGCTTTCTCATGTTACAGAAAAATGGTAAGGCTTAATAATCCACGCTCAAAGCGTAGTGGTTATAGGGGACTTGCCCATTACTATGCGGAACGCAATAACCCTGTAAAATCTCTTTGCTATATGGATTCGTGCATTATGTATGCGGACACTATAATGTATAACTCGGCAATAGAACAGACAGCGAGAATGAAAGCCGCCTATAACTATAGCCAAAAAGAGGGTCACTTGCAAAAGCGTGTGGCAAGCTCAACACAATAAAACTCCCAATAGTA
>CAVGKZ010000053.1:0-22422 GCA_963630025.1 bacterium
AAACTACAGAATGTACATCTGCAAACTTGTGGAAGTTATTCTTTGAACATTACTATATATAAGGGTAGGGTGACATGGAAGTTGTTTACGAAGACAATCATATTATAATAGTAAACAAGCGGAGTGGCGAAATTGTACAGGGCGACAAGACTGGCGACACACCGTTGTCCGACACCGTGAAAGCCTATCTTAAGGAAAAGTATAATAAGCCCGGCAACGTCTTTGTGGGCGTCGTTCATCGTTTGGACCGTCCTGTCGGTGGTCTGGTTGTGTTCGCCCGTACTTCCAAAGCCCTTTCCCGGCTCAACGGAATGTTCCGGACGGGCAACGTACACAAGACTTATTGGGCCATAACACGCAACAAGCCTGCGGACAACGAGGGTGAGCTTGTGCATTGGCTCGTGCGAAACGAAAAGCAGAACAAGTCGTATGCCTATGACCATGAGGTGCCGCAGTCGAAGAAAGCGGTGCTCCGCTACCGTGTCATTGGGCGCAACGACAACTATTTCCTCATAGAGGTGAAACTGCTTACTGGTCGTCACCACCAGATAAGGTGCCAACTTGCGGCTATGGGATGTCCCATTAAGGGTGACTTGAAGTATGGAGCGCGCCGCAGCAACCCCGACGGAAGCATCTCTCTCCTGTCGCGCCACGTTGATTTTGTACATCCCGTAAGCAAGCAAGCCATTTCGGTTGACGCTCCTCTGCCCGACGATAATGTCTGGAAAAGCTTCTGATTTTATCTCCTTACGCTTCTGATTTTCACCGTGTACAGACGATTTAGGCTCGTTTGTGACCGATTTTTCAACTTCTTGTTGTATTTTTGCAAAAGATAAGCTGCACTCGGGAAGTCGAAAGCAAGTTTTCTTTCCGTAAGTTTGCACTGCCTTTTACAGAAAAGCAACATGGGAATTTTTGGTTTTTTCAACAAGAAAAAGAAAGAAACGCTTGACAAAGGTCTTGAAAAGACCAAGTCCAGCGTATTGGACAAGCTCACTCGTGCCGTGGCAGGCAAGACTAAAGTGGACGACGATGTGCTTGACAACCTTGAAGAGGTGCTCATAACGAGCGATGTCGGTGTGGATACCACCCTGAAGATTATACACCGCATAGAGGAAAGGGTGGCACGCGACAAGTATCTCGGCACTTCAGAACTCAACAGCATACTTCGCAGCGAAATAGCTTCGCTGCTTGAGGAGAACAATTCGGGCGACTCCGACAGCTGGGACTTGCCATCAGACCATCGTCCCTACGTGATTCTCGTGGTCGGAGTGAACGGTGTGGGCAAGACAACCACCATAGGCAAGCTGGCTTACCAGTTCAAGAAGGCTGGCAAAAAGGTGTATCTCGGAGCGGCGGATACGTTCCGTGCCGCAGCCGTAGAGCAACTTTGCATTTGGGGTGAGCGCGTCGGTGTGCCGGTAGTGCGTCAGCAGATGGGCAGTGACCCTGCATCTGTGGCATTCGACACGTTGAGCAGTGCCAAGGCAAACGATGCCGACGTTGTGCTTATAGACACAGCCGGACGTCTGCACAACAAGGTTGGACTGATGAACGAGCTGAAGAAGATAAAGGAAGTGATGAAGAAAGTGTTGCCGCAGGCTCCCGACGAGGTGCTTCTCGTGCTCGACGGCAGTACCGGACAGAACGCTTTCGAACAGGCAAGGCAGTTCGCAGCTGTCACACAGATAACGTCTTTGGCCATAACCAAGCTCGACGGCACAGCCAAGGGAGGCGTTGTCATAGGCATAAGCGACCAGATGAAGGTGCCTGTAAGGTATATTGGACTTGGTGAAGGTATGGAAGACCTGCAACTGTTCAACAAGACTCAGTTTGTGGATTCATTGTTTAACAAAGACTAACCTGCGGTTTTGAAACGGAATACGATAGACATCGTGACCATGGGGTGCTCAAAGAACCTTGTGGACAGCGAAACTCTCATGGCCATGTTTGAGGCCAACGGCTACAAGTGTACGCATGATGCCGAGAAACCGTCGGGTGAGATAGCCGTAATCAACACTTGTGGCTTTATAGAAGCGGCAAAGGAGGAGAGCATCAACACCATTCTTGAATTTGCTCAGGCCAAAGAGGAGGGACGACTGCGCAAGTTGTTCGTTATGGGCTGCCTTTCGCAACGCTACCAAAAGGAGTTGGAGGCCGAAATACCCCAAGTTGACAAGTTCTACGGCAAGTTTAACTATAAGCAACTGCTCGCTGACCTCGGCAAAGCCGATATCGTGGCTTGCGACGGCAGCAGGCATCTGACCACGCCGCGCCACTACGCTTACCTGAAGATAAGCGAGGGCTGCGACCGTCACTGCGCCTACTGTGCAATACCCATTATGACAGGCCGCCATGTGAGCCGTCCAAAGGATGAAATACTTGCAGAGGTGCGCAGTCTGGTGGCTAACGGCACAAAGGAACTGCAGGTTATTGCGCAGGAACTGACCTATTACGGTATCGACACCGACGGCAAGCAGGGCATAGCCGACCTTATTGCCGACATCGCTGCAGTGCCGGGTGTAGAATGGATACGTCTTCACTACGCCTATCCCGCCCATTTTCCTTGGGATTTGCTCACGGTTATGCGCGAAAATGCCAACGTCTGCAAGTACATTGACATTGCATTGCAGCACATTTCCGACCACATGCTCAGTCGTATGCAACGCCACGTGACAAAGGCGGAGACGTATGAACTCATTGAACGCATGAGACGCGAGGTGCCGGGCATACACATACGCACCACACTCATGGTCGGTTTTCCCGGAGAGACCGAGGACGACTTCAACGAACTGATGGATTTCGTGCGTTGGGCACGCTTCGAACGAATGGGCGCGTTCACGTATTCGGAGGAAGACGGAACATATTCGGCAGAAAACTATACCGACGACGTGCCGCAAGAGGTCAAGGAAGACAGGCTCAACCGCCTGATGGCCTTGCAGCAACGCATCAGTGCTGAGGTGGAAGCTGCCAAGGTGGGGCAGCCGATGCGTATCGTCATCGACCGCAAGGAGGGCGACTACTACATCGGACGCACCGAGTTTTGTTCGCCAGAGGTCGATCCCGAGGTGCTCGTTCCCGCATCTGAACGCCGTCTCACGGTGGGCAAATTCTACAATGCCAAGATTACCGGAGCCGAAGAGTTCGACCTGTATGCCACAATCCTTTAGCTTGTGACAGGCAAGTAGCCGCCATCCGGCTTTTATCTCCAATACATAAATGCTTATGAACAACAAAGACTTCATACTCGCCTTGGCTACCAGAATAGGCCGGACACAGGTTGACACCCAAAGACTGGTGACTGCCGTTCTTAACGCCATGAGCGACAATCTGATAGAAGGCAACAATATTGCAGTGAAAGGCTTCGGAACGTTTGAAATAAAGAAGAAGCACGAACGTGTAATGGTCAATCCTTCCACCCGTAAGCGTATTCTTGTGCCACCGAAATTGGTGCTCGGCTTCAGACCGGACGAGAGTTTCAAGAGCACAATCAAACAAGCGCAACCTACTAAAAACTGACAGAGATGAGCGTAGTGGACATAAAAGACATTGCAACTCTATTTGCCAGCAGGGCAAAGTTGGGGGACATTGAGGCCGAAGCGTTTGTCAACTCAATGTTTTCTGTCATACGGCAGGGCTTGGAGACTGACCGTCAGGTCAAGATACGCGGCTTTGGCACGTTCAAGGTAATTGATGTTGAGGCTCGTGAGAGTGTGAGCGTGAACACAGGTGAACGGGTTGTGATAGACAGTCACCGCAAAGTGACTTTTACACCCGACGCAACGATGAAGGAACTCGTCAACAAGCCGTTCTCTCTCTTCAATACTGTTGCGCTGAACGACGGTGTAGAGTTTGCCGATGCGGAAGCGGAAACCACCGTAGAAAGCGATGCGCAGGAGACTGAAGGTGAAACACAAGAGGCGGAAAACGAACCGCAAGAGGTAGAGACCGTGACTCAAGAACAGGAATCTGCCGTACAAACGCCGGAATCCGAGGTACAAAAAACTGAAAGTAGCGACGCTCAGGCAGAAGAAACGCCACAAGCAGAGCCGGAAACCGTCGTTGAGACTCCGGAAGAACCCGTAGTTGAAGACGAGGAGGTGCAGGAAGGAATCGTAAAAGAAAGTGTTTCCGAAGAGACGGAAAGCACTCTTGAAGAAACAGTGAACCTTTCTGAGGAAACGGATATTGCTCCCGAAGAAATGGAGAGCGTGTCTAATGGGGCAGAAAGCGTCCACGAAGAGACTTTCAACGCTCTAATTGTTACTGCTGACGAGCCGACCGAAGATTCAGAAAATGCAGAAGAAGAAAATCAAGAAGGCGAAGGGAAAACTTTAAGTGGCAGTCATAAGGTTTTGAAAATCACGCTGTATTGTCTGTTGACGATAGCTTTGATGGTGGCGTCAGCCTATGTGGGAATGTTGTATGGCAGACTCCATGCCAATGACGACTGCGTATTGCCTTGCGGAACATCTTCCACAACGACTCCAACCGCAGCATCTGCCGATAGAGAAAAGGCTCTGCAGCCGAAGCAACAGGCGGAAACTACAAAACCAGCACAACAGGACACGCTTGCAAAGGCTGCTCCCGACGTAGAAGACAAGGACGTTGTCGAAGACAAAACACCGTCGGACAAAGAAGACAAGTCAGCGGCTACGGAAAAGAATTCTGCAAACAAGGACAACGAAGTGGTAGCCATGGTGCAGACGGCAAACAAATATGCAGACAAAGACGTGAGGGTGCGCACCGGAGCCTATTGCATTGTTGGTACGGCACGTACCGTTACTGTGAGCCAAGGCGAAAGTCTGGCTTCCATAAGTAGGCGCGAACTGGGTCCTGGTATGGACTGTTACTTGGAAACATTCAACGATTTGCGTTCTGATGCAACCGTCAAGACCGGGCAAACGGTCAAGATACCGAAACTGATGCTTAGGAAAACGTTGCGCAAAATGGCGAAATAGTTTGGTTGACAGTCCTTTTTGCTATCGCTAATCGTCCTCATTCACATGAAATCCCGCTGCTTCACGGTAGCCAACAACCTTTATGAGGTTTACGACCCAAACGTTTTTGGATTGTAAACCTCATATTTGTTTTTTTTTCTTAGTGACTTAGTGGTATAAAATAGTAGGGAAAGGGACTATGAAAACGTATTATAAACAGCACGAAAGGACAACGAACCAAGAAAGACAAGGAGCGACAGTTATGGCAAACAGATATTTGTTGGGCTTTGACGTGGGCAGCAGCTCTGTCAAGGCATCGCTTGTGGATGCCGATACGGGCAAGTGTGCGGCATCGGCGTTCTTCCCTGAGAAAGAAGCGCCAATAGTGGCAGTCAAAAAAGGTTGGGCCGAGCAGGACCCGCAGTCGTGGTGGCGCTATGCAAAGCAGAGCCTGGCCAAGATAATGGCCGACACTGGTGCCAAAGGTAGCGACATCAAGGCCATCGGAATATCCTATCAGATGCACGGACTCGTGTGTGTGGACAAGGACATGAAGCCTTTGCGCAACGCTATAATATGGTGTGACTCGCGCGCAGTGCCCTATGGCGACAAGGCTTTCGACGGTATAGGCCGCGAGAAGTGTCTGTCCCATCTGCTCAACTCGCCGGGAAACTTCACGGCGGCTAAGCTCGCATGGGTGAAAGACAATGAGCCTGACATATACAATAAGGTGTATAAGATGATGCTTCCGGGCGACTATCTCGCCCTATGTCTTAGCGGTGAGGCTAACACTACGGTGAGTGGACTGAGCGAAGGCATGTTCTGGGACTTCAAAAACGGTCGTGTGGCCGACTTCCTGCTTGACTACTATGGTTTCAAACCGTCAGTTATACCCGACATAGTGCCCACGTTCAGTGTGCAGAGCCGCGTGTCTGCACAGGCTGCGACCGAGACCGGGCTGGCAGAAGGCACGCCCATAACATACAGAGCCGGCGACCAACCCAACAACGCCCTTAGTCTTAACGTGTTCAATCCGGGCGAGATAGCATCCACAGCCGGCACGTCGGGAGTGGTCTATGGAGTGCTCGGTGAGGTGAATTACGACCGCAAGAGTCGTGTAAACACCTTCGCCCACGTCAACCACACGCCCAATCAGACGCGCTTGGGCGTACTTCTGTGCATCAACGGCACGGGCATTCTCAACGCATGGGTGCGCCGCACGGTGGCCCCGGAAGGCATTGGCTATGCAGAAATGAACGACCTTGCGGCCACAGTGCCCATAGGTAGCGATGGTGTGTCGGTCATTCCGTTTGGCAATGGAGCCGAGCGGGTGCTCGAAAACAGGGAGACTGGCTGCATTGTCAGCGGCATCAATTTCAACAAACACGGCAAGGCGCATATAGTACGTGCCGCTCAGGAGGGCATAGTGTTCAGCTTCTGCTACGGTATGGAGGTGATGCGGCAGATGGGAATGGACATTCGGAAGATACACGCAGGGCGAGCCAATATGTTCCTAAGCCCACTTTTCCGCGACACGCTGGCCAGTGTTAGCGGCGCAACCATCGAGTTGTATGACACCGACGGCAGTGTTGGAGCGGCCAAGGGTGCGGGCATCGGCGCCGGAATATACAAGGACCACAACGAAGCGTTCGCCTCGCTGGAGCGGTTGCAGGTAATTCGTTCTGACGAAAGCCGTGCTGAAGAGTACCAAACGGCCTATCAGGCATGGAAAAACCTGCTGATGAAGAATATGTAAAGTTGATAAAAGAACGATAAGTAGTAACATTATGGATGCAAATTAAACGGGTTGCATTCAAAACCTAAAAACATTTAATCATTATGGCAAAAGAGTATTTCCCTCAAATCGGAAAGATACCGTTTGAAGGCACAGAGAGCAAGAATGTGTTGGCATTCCACTATTACGATGCCGACAAGGTTGTAATGGGTAAAAAGATGAAAGACTGGCTGAAATTCGCCCTTGCATGGTGGCACACCCTTGGCGGTGCGTCGGCTGACCAGTTCGGTGGGCAGACACGAAGCTACGAGTGGGACAAGTCAGACTGCGCCATTCAGAGAGCAAAGGACAAGATGGACGCTGGTTTTGAGATAATGCAGAAGCTCGGAATCGAATATTTCTGCTTCCACGATATTGACCTTGTTGACGAAGGAGCAACGGTTGAGGAATATGAAGAGCGCATGAAGACCATAACGGACTACGCTTTGGAGAAGATGAAGGCCACAGGCGTGAAGCTGTTGTGGGGCACAGCCAACGTCTTTGGCAACAAACGCTATATGAATGGTGCGGCTACAAACCCCGACTTCGATGTGGTTGCGCGCGCAGTAGTGCAGATTAAGAACGCTATTGATGCCACTATAAAGCTCGGAGGCACCAACTACGTGTTCTGGGGTGGTCGTGAGGGCTATATGAGTCTGCTCAACACGCAGATGCAACGTGAGAAGAATCACCTTGCAACCATGCTCCGTGGCGCACGCGACTATGCCCGCAGCAAGGGTTTCACAGGCACTTTCCTTATAGAACCAAAACCAATGGAACCCACGAAGCACCAGTATGACGTGGATACAGAGACAGTTATAGGTTTCCTTCGCGCCAACGGACTCGACAAAGACTTCAAGGTGAATATCGAAGTAAATCATGCCACACTTGCCGGACACACCTTTGAACACGAATTGGCCGTGGCTGTTGACAACGGAATGTTGGGTTCGATTGATGCAAACCGTGGCGACTACCAGAACGGATGGGACACCGACCAGTTCCCAATAGACAACTTTGAGCTTACACAGGCCATGATGCAGATAATCCGCAACGGCGGTTTGGGTAACGGTGGCAGTAACTTCGATGCCAAAATACGCCGCAATTCAACTGACCCGGAGGACATTTTCATCGCCCACATAAGCGGTATGGACGCAATGGCTCGTGCCCTTGAGAACGCAGCTGCCATACTTGAGCAGAGCGAACTTCCGGCAATGCTGAAAGAGCGCTACGCCAGCTTCGATTCCGGTATAGGCAAAGACTTCGAAAACGGCAAACTCAGCTTCGAGCAAGTGTATGAACACGGCAAGAAAGTGGGCGAGCCGAAGCAGACAAGCGGCAAGCAGGAGAAATATGAAACCATAGTTGCCCTTTACGCAAAGTAGGGTAGTGGGGCTTAACCCGACGGCATTGGTGGCTATTCAATAGCCAGCTGCCGCCGGACAAGCCTTTTCATGTAGTAGCGGCAATCGTCTCTGTCGGGAGAAAAGATTGTCGTCGGTGCGGATTTACGCTGCACGGAGCTATGTATTTTAGGATATATAAAATAATAAGGTAGCCAAGAATATATAATAAGTTGGCCAAGGACATGCAGAAGTTGGCCAAGTTTGGAAAAACATCAGAGTGAATGGCAACTGACAAGACAAGGATAAAGGATATTGCACGCCTGTCAGGCGTGTCGGTGGGCACGGTGGACAGGGTTTTGCACAACAGACCGAATGTGTCGAAAGCATCCAGGGAGAAGGTGGAGAAAGCCCTCAAGGAAATGGACTATCGCCCGAACATGTATGCGAGCGCACTGGCCTACAACAAGAAGTACCTGTTTTATCTCATAATACCCAAGCATGAGTCGGAAGCATACTGGGAGGAAATAGAGGAAGGGGCTATGGAGGCCTGTGAGCGCAGACGCGACTTTCACGTGGCAGTGAAGGTGAAATGCTACAACCGCTTTGACCTTGACACATTCAACAAGGTGGCCGACGAGTGTCTGAACGCCCAGCCCGACGGCGTGGTAGTGGTGCCTTCAAGGCTCGACATAACGCGCAAGTTTACCGACCAGCTGCATGAGCGGTCAATACCGTTCGTGTTGCTCGACTCATTCATGCCAGACCTGAAACCGTTGGCGTTCTATGGTCAGGACTCCTTTTGTAGCGGTTACTTCTCCGGACGTATGCTTATGCTCATTGCCGCCAAGGAAACAGAGATAATGCTGATGAAACAGATGAAGCACGGCAATGTTGCGAGCAAACAGCAGGAAAACCGCGAGACCGGATTCCGGCACTATATGCGCGATCACTTCCCCGATGTGAAAATCTTTGAGGTCAACTTGCCGTTGGATGTAGACCGTTCGCAGTACGACAACATACTGGAAGACTTCTTCAAGGAGCATCCTCATGTCCACCACTGCATCACTCTCAACTCAAAAGCCCACCTTGTGGGAGAATTTCTGTTGCGCAGCAACAGGCGCGACGTGCAGATAATGGGCTACGACATGGTTGGCAAGAACGCCATGTGCCTGCGCGAGGGGTCCATCTCGTTCCTTATCGCCCAGCATGCCTATCTGCAAGGCTACTCCTGCGTGGAGTGTCTGTTTGAAGCCATAGTGCTAAAGAAGAAGGTGACTATGGTCAACTATATGCCGATAGAGCTTCTGACAAAGGAGAACATCGACTTCTACCGCCGTGACCAGATTTGACAAGGTCGGCAGCGGTCATGGAATGAAAGACAAAACAACAACATAGTATACATTAAAACAAACAACAACTGATTTATGGAACAAACATTTATAAAGATAGACCCCAAGGATACTGTGGTGGTTTGTCTGCAACCGAAGAAGAAAGGTGAGGTGATAGAGATTGACGGCAAGTGCATAACCGTCAATCAGGATACGCCCGCAGGTCATAAAATACTGCTTTCGGACACGCCAACCGGTACCGATATCATCAAATACGGCTATCCAATAGGCCACGCAAAGGTGGATTTGAAGGTTGGTGATTGGGTGAACGAGAACAATCTGAAGACCAATCTCGCCGGTACTTTGAGCTATGAGTATAAGCCTGTGGCAGAGTCTCTTGCTATAAAGGACGAAAAGCGTACCTTTAAGGGCTATGTGCGCAAGAATGGAGACGTTGGCGTGCGCAACGAACTGTGGATTGTTCCTACCGTAGGTTGCGTGAACGGCATTGCCGAAAAACTTGCTGCAAAGATGCGGAGCGAGACTGGTGAAGAGAACATTGACTCCATCTATGCATGGCACCACAACTATGGTTGCTCGCAACTTAGCGGCGACCATGAGAACACTCGCAAGGTTTTGCGCGACATAGTGCTGCATCCAAATGCAGGAGGAGTGCTTGTGCTCGGCTTAGGTTGCGAAAACAACCAGCCTGACAAGTTCGCTGAACTTCTTGGCGACTACGACAAGGACCGCATAAAGTTCCTCGTGGTGCAGCAGGTAGAGGGCAACGAGATTGAAGTGGGCATGGATTTGCTGCGCGAACTGTACGCTACGGCCTGCAAGGACGTGCGTGTGGAAGTGCCAGTGAGCAAGTTGCGCGTCGGTCTCAAGTGCGGTGGCAGCGATGGCTTTAGCGGTATCACCGCCAATCCGCTCGTGGGACGCTTCTCTGACTGGCTCGTGGCGCAAGGCGGAACCACCATTCTTACTGAAGTGCCAGAAATGTTCGGTGCGGAAACAATACTGATGAACCGCTGCAAGACAGAGTCTCTCTTTGAGCAGACGGTGAGCATGGTCAATAATTTCAAGGAGTATTTCCTCAGCCACGGTGAACCTGTAGGTGAAAATCCATCGCCCGGAAATAAGGCAGGAGGCATATCCACGCTCGAAGACAAGGCTCTCGGGTGCACCCAAAAGTGTGGTCGTGCTCCCGTCAGCGGTGTGCTTGAATATGGCGACCGTCTGCAGTGCAACGGACTGAACCTACTTTCAGCTCCCGGCAACGACCTTGTGGCCTCCACCGCTTTGGCCTCCGCTGGATGCCATATCGTGCTCTTCACCACTGGCCGCGGCACGCCTTTCGGTACGTTTGTGCCCACCATGAAGATTGCAACCAACCCAACTCTGGCCGCCAACAAGCCCAACTGGATAGACTTCAGTGCCGGACAGCTCATTGAGGGCAAGGACTGGGACGAGGTAGTGCCAATGTTTATCGACAAGATACTGTCAGTTGCAAGTGGCGAAAAGACCCGCAACGAGGAGAACGACTACCGTGAGATTGCCATCTTCAAGAACGGCGTAACCCTATAACCGAACATTTTCCCTATCGCTTGCGCCGAGGTTGCGTGCTTCGGCGCAAGCGAACTACATATAACGAAACGCGTACTATACATGTAAGGTACGTACACTACCGATACAGGGAGCGCGTACTATACATATAAACAGGAAGCATACTATACATAAAAGGAATGGACAGAAGAAAAGGATTGCTGGCATTGAGTCCGCTGGTGGTGTTCATTTGCCTGTATTTGGTCACGTCGCTTATAGCCGGAGACTTCTATAAGGTGCCTATAACTGTGGCGTTCATGTTGGCGTCCGTATATGCTGTGGCAGTCAGCTTCGGCATCCCATTGAGCCAACGCATAGAGATATTCAGTCGCGGCGCAGGTTCTTCGGGCATGATGCTGATGCTTTGGATATTCATTTTGGCCGGGGCTTTTGCCAACAGTGCCAAGTCTATGGGCAGCATCGAGGCCACAGTCAACCTCGCCATCGGTCTTTTGCCGGGCAATATGCTCCTTGCCGGACTGTTCATTGCATCCTGTTTCATATCCTTTTCCATTGGTACGAGTGTCGGTACGATAGTGGCTCTCGCACCGATAGCCGTTGGTATAGCCCACGCAACCGATGTTAGCGTGCCGCTGCTTACGGCAGTTGTCATGGGCGGATCGTTTTTCGGCGACAACCTCTCGTTCATTTCCGACACCACAATCGTGGCCACGTCTACCCAAGGTTGCCAGCTCCGCGACAAGTTCCGCGCCAATCTTCTCATCGTGTTGCCTGCCGCCATAGTGGTTCTTGCGACTTATCTCTTCATAGGCTTCCACATGGACTTCTCCGCCGAGGCGCAATCCGTTGACTATCTCAAGGTTCTGCCTTACATAGTGGTGCTTGTCACTGCCTGTCTGGGCATGAACGTCATGGCAGTACTCACGCTCGGCATTGTGCTCACTGGTGGCATTGGCATAGCCGAAGGCACGTTCGACGTGTATGGATGGTTCGGCGCGATGGGCGATGGTATCGCTGGAATGGGCGAACTGATGACCATAACGCTTATGGCCGGAGGACTTCTCGAACTGATAAAGACCAACGGCGGCATTGACTACGTAATAGGAGTGCTCACACGCCGCATTACGGGCAAGCGCGGAGCTGAACTCAGCATAGCCGGACTGGTGGGTGTGATAGACATTTGCACCGCCAACAACACCGTAGCCATAATCACCGTGGGCGGAATAGTCAAGAAGATTGGCGACCACTTCGGCGTTGACAACAGGAAGTGCGCCAGTATTCTCGACACAATGTCGTGCTGCGTGCAGGGGCTCATACCCTACGGAGCACAGATGCTCATGGCTGCTGGTCTTGCCTCGGTCAGTCCGGTGAGCATAATTCCCTATCTGTATTACCCCATGGCCATAGGCGTGATGACTGTCCTGGCCATACTATTGCGCTATCCGCGCCGTTTCTCTTGAGCCTATGGACGTGATGCAGCGAAACTTCTTTCGCCTGTTGCGTAGCGGAGTGTTCGGCGATACAGCCGCAATAGAGGCTATGTCGCCGTGGAAGTGGCGTCGTGTCTATCAAGCATCGCTCGTTCACGGTGTGGCAGCCCTTGTGGCCGACGGTATATGCAACCATTCAGGTGACTTTTTTATGCAACTACCTGCCGATTTGGCCGCTTTGTGGAACAAGACCGTGAGCGACATTGAGGCCGCCAACCGCAACTGCAACATCAGTGTGTCTGAACTGTTCGGCACTCTTGGCGGTGGCGAACACCTGCGGCCGATACTTCTGAAAGGGCAGGGTCTGGCTTCGCTCTATCCCAATCCGCTCCACCGCACCTGCGGCGACATAGATTTCTTCTTCCCGTTTGAGGCTCAGGGACGCAAGGCCGACGAGTGGGCAAAGGCTAACGGCACTGACGCAAGCGTGTCGGACAAGGGCACGTGGCAGTATTCGTGGCACGGAACAATGGTGGAGCATCACCACCGTGCCCAGAAACTGACCAATCCGCTGCTTAACCGCCGTCTGCAAGACATCATAAACAGCGAGATAAGGTGCTGCGACTCCGCTTTCGCCATTGTCAACGGCATGAAGATAGAGGTGGTTCCGCCCACACTCAACCTGCTGCTCATCATGTTGCGCACTGCACGCTACGTGATAAGCGAGGGCATCAGTCTGAAACAGATAGTCGACCTTGGCATTTTCCTGCGCAGTATGGGCGCAAATGTAGACTATGTGAAGCTGCAGGACTGGATAGCCAGGCTCGGCATGGAGCGTATGGCTCGGCTCGAAAGGGCGTTGCTGGTGCATCTGTTGAAGTTCAGCGACGATGAAATACCTTTTGTGGAGCGTACAGACGATGAGGACATCGAACGGATAGAGGCTGATTTGTTCCGTCTTGACAGTGCCCACTCGGCTGAATGGTATTTCCAACAGGGCAAGAACATATTTGTACACAACACCAATTCGGGTGCAATGATGTGGCACATCAACCACAGTGCCCGCTATTTCAGATACTATCCCAAGGAGACTGCCACCAATTTCGTGTCGCTCTTCCTCCATTCCATATCCCATATTGAGGAGTAGGCTGTGGGCTTGCCACTGCTGTCTCCGCTGTTTTTTCCGTCAACGAATGATGTTCAAACGTGCTCAAAATGCTTTTTGAACACTGTTAATTTGTTGTCGTTTCGTTGAAATATAGGCGGCGTTTGTTGAAAAATGTTGCTTTTGTGGATGGAAACGGCTATATTTGCGACCAAAGCCGTGCCGTTAACGACACTTTGTTCCTTGCCTGGTTGTTGTGGCGAAAGCTTTTGCGTGGCATAAACATTACAAACAAAAATATTGGAGTTAGGATTATGAAGAAGAAACTGTTGACTCTATCGCTGGCTTGCCTGCCTTTTGCGGCGGCCAATGCTGACACCTATCCGTATCTCTCGTTTGAGACGCAGGATGGCACAACCCGCTCTGTAAGCGTTGAGTCGCTTGCAATCACATTCTCTGACGGAAAACTTTTGGCCTCCAACGGCACCGACAGCTACGAGATAAGCGTGGCCAGTCTGAGCCGTATGTATTTCTCCACCGACAATCTCACGGCCATAAGCACCGTGAAGAGCGGCGAAACCTCCGGCAATATGGAGGTGTATAGCCTCTCCGGCGTCAGGATAGGCACGTTTGCCAGTGCTGAAGCGTTGCGCAGTGGGGTAAGTGCCGGAGTGTATATAGTGAAGAGCAATGGTAAAACCCTTAAAGTGACAGTAAGATGAAAAAGGCATTTTCTTTGTTAGCGCTCGCCCTGATGTCGGCGACCGCAATATATGCACAGACGCTCAATGTGGTTGTTGGCAACGTCACCTACGCTTTGCCATCGGCACAGACCGGCGACATGACGTATAGTAACGGTGAGTCGCTTACCGTAATGGGCAAGACGCTCAGCGTGGGCGACATCTCCAAGATGTATGTGGACAACAGTGAGGTTACAGACAATGCCGTCAGCGTGGTCTATGACGGCACTTCAGCCTCTGTAACGGTGGCCGGAAATGTGGCTAAGTATGTTGAGGCCACCGTGGACGGTGCTCATGTGAGCATCGTTCAAAGCTCCGACGTAAGTGACGACACCTGTGGCGAAATCACCTATACGCTCAGCGGAACGTCAACCGACGGTGCGTTTGCACTCAACGGTTCCTACAAAGCTTCGATTGAGCTTAACGGACTCACCCTGACCAACGCTTCCGGTGCCGCACTGGACATTCAGGACGGCAAGCGCATTGAACTGAGTGTGAAGAAAGGCACAGTGAACACCCTCACCGATGCCGCTTCGGGCAGTCAGAAGGGTTGTATCGTGTGCAAAGGCCATCTGGAGCTGAAGGGCAAGGGCACGCTCAACGTCTATGGCAACACCGCCCACGGCATCTACGCCAAGGAGTATGTGGAGATGAAAAACTGTACCGTCAACGTGCTTTCGGCTGTTAAGGATGGCATCAACTGCAACCAGTATTTCCTCCTTGAGAGCGGCGAACTGAACGTTTCGGGCGTGGCTGACGACGGTGTGCAGGTTTCTTACAAGGACGACACCGACCGTGAAGCAGAAGACACGGGTTCGCTCACCGTGGCTGGCGGAACGGTAAACATCAGCGTGACGGGCACGGCCACCAAGGGACTCAAGGCCGAAGGCAATATGCTCGTTTCCGACGGCACGATTACCATCAGCACTTCTGGTGGCGGCGAGTGGGACTCTGACGACGCCAAGACAAAGGCCGCAAGTTGCATGAGTGCCGATGGCGCGATACAGATTGACGGCGGAACGCTTACGCTCACGAGCTCCGGAGCCGGCGGCAAGGGCATCAATGGCGACAGTACGCTGGTGATTAACGGCGGCACCATTACCGTGACCACCACTGGAGGAATGTACGCCTACGTGAACGGCAAGGAATACACCGACTATACAGGCAACACCGACAACCTCACCAGCGACCAGAAGTCGTCGGCTAAGGGCATGAAGATTGACGGCAACGTGACCATCAACGGCGGCACCACCACCGTGACCACCTCAAGCAACGGTGCGGAAGGCATTGAGAGCAAGTCGGAACTGACCATCAACGACGGTACAATCGTGGTCAGTGCCTATGACGACGGCATCAATTCCTCCAGCCACATGTATATCAAGGGCGGCGACATCACCGTGGTAGCGTCAAACAACGACGGACTCGACTCCAACGGCAACATGTATATCAGCGGCGGAGTTATCCGTGCATTCGGCACAACCTCGCCTGAGTGTGGCATTGACGCCAACGAGGAGGACGGCTATTCGGTGGTGTTCACCGGCGGAACACTTCTTGCCGTGGGCGGCGGAAACTCCGTGCCGAGCACTTCGGCTTCCACACAGCCCTACGTAAGCGGTTCGATGTCGGTCACTTCCGGCTCTGAGATAACTCTGAAAAGCGGCAGCACCGTGCTCGCAACGTTTACCGTGCCCTCCAACTACAGCTCTTCGAGCCAAGGCGGTCAGGGTGGCGGTCCTGGAGGTCATTTCCCCGGTGGCGGTGGCAATCCTGGCGGTGGCGGCCAGGGAGGTGGAAGCAGCTCTGTGCTCATCTCCTGCGCCGGACTTACTTCAGGCAGCAGCTACACCATGACCAGCGGCTCCTCGTCTTCAACTGTTACGGCAGTGGTCACGGGCAACAGCGGCGGCGGTGGTTTCAGACCTTGAACCTTTGCTTATTAAACTTACAGCGAAAGATATATAAAACAGAGCTTGAATGGTACGGCGATATCGTCGTACCATTTTTTTTCGAGAGCCAAGTGCAAATGGAAGCAGCACCCAACTATAGTCTTGCTTGTCTGCACTTGCGCATCGTAAGCATGCCGCTTACGAAAGCCAACTGTGTCACTTGTGAAAATAAGTATGCCATTTACGGGTCGTAAATGCCACATTTAGCACTCGTAAATGGCACGTTTACGATGTCTAAGTGGGCCGTTTTTTGAAGTCATCCGTACAGCTGCTGATAGTCAAGCGGTTACAGTAGGGGCTATAGCTGTCATAATTTCTTTGTAATACGCACTCGTTTGTTTCTAAAAATCGTTAACTTTGCACCGAGATACTAACAACTAACCAATTTTATGAACAAGTCAAAAATCTACGCATCTGTGGCCATGTTGGCATTGGGAGCGGGTTCCTTGTGTGCCCAAACCACAGTCTCCACATGGCCTGAACGTCTCAATCGCGGTCTGGTAGTGGTTCCGTCGCAAAAAGGGGGCAACAGCTATTTCCTGAGTTGGAGGCTATTGGGAACCGATGACGACAACACTACGTTTGAAGTGCTGCGCAACGGAGAATCTTTAACAAGCAACTTGTCTACGAAGACCAACTTTGTGGACAACGACGGCTTTGCGTCGGCTCAGTATCAAGTGGTAACCAAGCAGAACGGCGTGGCCGTCGATACTACCGAAGCGGTCAAACCGTGGGGCAGCCTGTGCATGCAGATACCGCTCGACAAGCCCGCAGGAGGAACAACTCCCGCAAAAGAGACATACAACTACACTCCCAACGACTGCAGCGTGGGCGACGTTGACGGTGACGGCGAATATGAAATAATCCTGAAGTGGGATCCCTCCAACTCCAAAGACAACTCCCAGAGCGGCTATACGGGCAATGTGTATCTGGATTGCTACAAACTGAACGGCACAAAGCTGTGGCGCATAGACCTCGGCAAGAACATACGTGCCGGAGCGCACTACACGCAGTTTCTCGTCTACGACTTTGACGGCGATGGCAAGGCAGAGCTTATCTGCAAGACAGCTCCTGGCTCTATTGACGGACAGGGCAACTACGTAAGCGATGCAGCCACCGACGAGACGATAAAGAGCGTGTCGAACACCCAGGACTGGCGCAATTCGAGCGGAAAGATAAAGGGCGGTCAGGAATACCTCACCGTGTTCAACGGCGAAACCGGAAAGGCCATCCACACGGTGTTCTACAATCCCAACCGTGCCATGGGCTATGGCGGCGCGCCGAGCTGGACTGTCAACTGGGACGACCGCAGCGGCAAGACTGATACCGAGTATGGAAACCGCGGCGAGCGCTATCTTGCTTGCGTGGCATACCTCGATGGGCATGACAAGAGGCCGAGTGCGGTGATGTCGCGCGGCTATTACACCTATGCGTTCATGTGGGCCGTGGATTTCGACGGCAAGGAACTGAAGACAAAGTGGTTCCATGCGGCCAAGTCCAAGACTTCCTACACTCTGACCGATGCCGACGGCAACACTCAGACCATAACTCCCAAGAAGGCAACACGCGGCTCGGGCAGCAATACTCTCTACGGCAACGGCAACCACAACCTGTCTGTGGCTGACGTAGACGGCGACGGTTGCGACGAGATTGTCTATGGTTCTTCGGCCGTAGATAATGACGGCAAGCTGCTTTACGCCACGGGCTACGGCCACGGCGACGCCATACATATGAGCGACCTCATACCCGACCGTCCCGGCCTGGAGGTGTTTGATGTGCACGAGGAGAGTCCCTACGGATGGGATGTGCACGACGCAGCTACAGGAGAGATACTTCACAGTGCCACAGGAGGAAGTGACAACGGACGTGGATTGTCTGCGGACGTTTCTTTAGACAATCGCGGCTTCGAGTTCTGGTCGTCTAACGACAGGAATATACGCAGCGCAGCCACAGGCGACCAGGTGTCCACGAAGCAAACCTCGGTGAACTTCCGTGCTTACTGGGACGGTGACTTGCTCGACGAGATACTCGACGGCAACACAATGGACAAGTGGAGTGCTTCAGGTGCTACACGAGTTTATCCCGTAAGTGGCAAGAACTTCTACGACATCAACCATTCTAAGACCTGCAACAGCACCAAGAATACTCCAAACCTCTTGGCCGACATCCTCGGCGACTGGCGCGAGGAGCTGATACTGTGGGACAGCAGCGACTCTGCCCACCTCAATCTCTTCACAACCAACGTTGAGACGGACTTCCGCGTGCCCACTCTGATGCACGACCCTGTTTACCGCATGGGCGTGGCATGGCAGAATGTAGCCTACAACCAGCCGCCTCACTTGGGCTACTACCTGCCCGACTTGTTCAAAACACAATACGTGAAGATACAGGGAGGCGACTTCGTGCAGACCGTAACGCTCGGCGACAGCATACAGACGCTGGAGTACAAGTACAAGAACTGCGCCCGACCGACCATTCTCCAGTCTATAGCTCCCGACGGAACAGTCACTTCGGGCAAGGTGATGGAGGGCTTCTCTTGGCACGCTGGTCTTGCCGCCACCAATCCGACGTTCACTCTTGAGGGCAAGCCGTCGGTGGCAGGAACGTATAAGATAATAATAAAGAGCGGCAAGAACACCGTTGACGAATCGGTGCGCAATGACACCGTGCTCATCACCTGCGTTGACCATACGGCGATAGACGCTGTTACAGGCAATGATGCTGAATGGGTGAAACTGCAAACCAACGTGATAAGTGACCGCATCGTGCTGAACCTCAATTCGGGCAAGACCAATGGCGGCAAGGTTAGCGTGGCTCTGTACAACGCAGCCGGTGCTCAGGTGATGGGGCGCAGCCTTAATGGCGGCATCAACGGCAGTCACACGATTGGCGGACTCGGTCGTCTGTCCGACGGTGTGTATCTCTTTACAGTGAAATCGGCCGAAAAGACCTATACGCAAAAGCTGATAAAGAAGTAGAAACAGTACGTTTTTACTGATTAACGAACAATATTCCCATATCTTTTGTGGCCCTACGGCGTAACTTTGCGCTGAACTAAAAGACCACCAAAAGATATGGGAACTATTTTTAAACAACTACTAATCGTCGGCGGACTGGCCTTTGCGGTCAATTCGACGGCAAGAGACACCTACAACTTCAACTCCAACTGGCGCATAGACAAGCACAAGCAGACCGTCACCCTGCCGCACGCATGGAACGAGGACGAGGCTTTCAAAGTGCCGATAGCAGAGTTGAGCGATTCCGTCATATGGTATCGCAAGACTTTCCGACTGCCCAAGAGTGCTGAAGGCAAGCGCGTGTTCATCGAGTTTGAGGGTGCCAGACAGAGTGCCGAAGTCTTTGTCAACGGCAAAAACGTGGGACTGTGCGAGAACGGTGTCATGGCTTTCGGCTTCGACCTTACGCCTTACCTCAAGAAAGGCAGCAACCTGATAGAGGTGCGCACCGACAATAGCTGGAACTACCATGAGAAAGAGACAAACTCACCGTTCCAGTGGAACAACAAAAACTTCAACGCCAACTACGGCGGACTGCCCAAAAACGTCAAGCTCCACGTCATGGGCGATGTCTATCAGACCCTTCCTTTGTATAGCAACCTGAAGACAACGGGTGTCTATATCTACCCTAAAGACTTCGACATAGCCAACCGTCAGGCCACAATCTGTGTGGAGAGCGAGGTGAAGAACGAGACCGACCAGCCCGTTACGCGCCGTTTGCAAGTGTCAGTCAACGAGCTTGACGGCAGCCAGCTGTGCGGTTTCAGTGGCCAGACGGTTACTATTCCTGCCCACAGCACCGCTATCCTCAAGGCTGAAGGACGTGCCTACGGTCTGCACTTTTGGTCGTGGGGCTACGGCTACCTTTATAATGTGAAGACAACCGTCGGGGATGATGTGGTAAATACCACCACCGGCTTCCGCAAAACGGAGTTTAAGAACGGCATGATCTACCTCAATGACCGCGTGATAATGATGCACGGCTATGCCCAGCGCACCAGCAACGAGTGGCCTGGCGTGGGTATGTCGGTGCCGGCGTGGCTCAGCGACTACTCCAACGACTTGTTTGTGAAGAGCGGTGGCAACATCGTTAGGTGGATGCACGTGGCTCCTTGGAAGCAGGATGTTGAGTCGTGCGACCGTGTGGGACTCATTCAGGCCATGCCGGCAGGAGATGCCGAGGCTGACGTGACCGGTCGACGTTGGGAGCAGCGCACGGAGGTGATGCGCGATGCCATCATCTACAACCGCAACAACCCCAGTGTGGTGTTCTATGAGTGCGGCAACCAGAAGATAAGTGGCGAGCACATGGTTGAGATGAAGGCCATACGCGACATGTATGACCCACACGGATGGCGTGCCATCGGTTCGCGTGAGATGCTCGACCGGCCGGAAGCCGAATACGGAGGCGAGATGCTCTATGTCAACAAGAGTCAGGACAAACCCATGTTCATGATGGAATATTGCCGCGATGAGGCTCTCCGTTGGTATTGGAACTCATGGAGCTATCCGTTCCACAAGGAGGGCGACGGTCCTCTCTATCGGGATGCACCGGCTCCTTCATACAATCATAACAACGACGAGTTTGTTCGCGAGCTTGTAGAACGCTGGTACGACTATTGGTTGGAGCGTCCCGGAAGTGGTACGAAGGTGAACTCCGGCGGTACGAAGATTGTGTTCAGCGACACTCAGACCCACGGACGTTCTGCCGACAACTATCGTGTGAGCGGCGTTGTTGACCCGATGCGTGTGCCCAAGGATGCTTTCTTTGCTCATCAGGTGATGTGGGACGGATGGGTAGACGACCTGAAACCGCACACCTACATCGTAGGCCATTGGAACTACAAGCAGGGCGAAACCATACCTACCGTGTATGTTGTGTCCACAAGCGACAGCACCGTGCTTGTGCAGGGTGGTAAGCGCATCGCTCCTTCGGAAAGGAAATACCGTTTCCTCAACATATATAACAATGTGAAGTACACCGACGGCACACTCACAGCCATAGGACTGGACAAGCAGGGTAGGGAAGAGTCTCGCTACGAACTGGCCACTGCTGGTGAACCGGCTGCGCTGAAACTTTCCGCAATAGAGAATCCTACGGGATGGAAGGCCGACGGCAATGACCTTGCACTCGTACAGGTTGAGGTGGTTGATGCCAAAGGCCGTCGCTGTCCGTTGGACAACCGCCTTGTGAAGTTCGACCTCAAAGGCGTGGCCGAGTGGCGTGGTGGCGTGGCCAAGGGCAAGGACAACCACGTGCTGTGCGACACTCTGCCTGTGGAATGTGGCGTAAACCGTGTCATGCTCCGTTCGTTGGCCAAGGCTGGAACGGTCACTCTGACGGCCAAAGCTGCCGGACTGCCCGAAGCTAAACTGACGCTTACCACCAAACCAGTGGACGTTAAAGACGGCCTTACTGCTTATATGCCTTCCGACGGTCTTAAACCTGTGCTCGACCGTGGCGAAACTCCGTCAACGCCTTCGTTCAAGCAGTGGCGCAGGGAAGTGCCAATCGACTCGGCTGTGTGCGGCAGTGGCAACGACCCGAAGCTCAGTTTCGACACCTTTGAGAACACAGCGTGGGAGAGTGGAAACAAACTCAGTGAGGCATGGATAACCTATACGCTGACGGAAGACACGCAGATTGATGACATTTGTGTGAAGATGAAAGGCTTCCGTGCCACCACCTATCCGATAGCAGTCTATGCCGGCGACGTGAAAGTATGGGAAGGTTGGACTCCGAAGTCGTTGAGCTTCATCCATATTCCGCTGAAGAACGCTCCCAAGAGCCGCACCTACACAATACGCAGTCTTGGCGCAAGCACAACCAAAGATGCCTTTGGCGCAGTGCGTGAGCTTGACTCTCGCAACGACGACAAGATAGCTGCGGGCGGCAAGAATGCCATCAAGATACTCGAAATCGAGTTCTTGAAAAACCTTTAAGTGCAAACTTTGTACTTTAAGCGCGCAAAGCTTAGCATGTAAGTGTGCAAAGCCATAACATTTAAGAGCGCAATCTGTATATTAAAACGCAGTCACAACCGCTTGGTCGACCCTCTTTTTTCGGCCAAGCGGTTGTCTGCTTTTCCCGATGATACCCCATGTTGCAGTTGGAAGTGGCAGTAGTTGCAGCGAATGAAGCCTGTATCCGCAGCGACTACTACAGGGAAATCTGCAATGATATGGAATACGGAAACTTTATTTGGAGTAGTGCAATCTGGTTTTCGAGT